>NZ_JBNHHB010000019.1:0-75679 GCF_059091905.1 Arthrobacter sp. Dra40 | reverse complement strand
GCAACGACCTCACCGCACGCGACGCGCAGCGCACCGACAACCAGTGGGCCCGCGCCAAGGGCTTCGACGGCTCGGCCCCGCTCGGCCCGTGGATCGAAACCGAACTGGACACCGAAGACCTGGCCATCCGTGGCCGGCTCGACGGCGAGCTGAAGCAGGACGGGAATACCTCGCAGATGATCTGGGGCGTTAAGGAACTGGTGTCCTATGCCTCCCAGGCCTTCACGCTGTTGCCCGGCGACGTGATCATGACCGGCACCCCCTCCGGCGTCGGCACCATTGAAGCCGGCCAGCGCTACGAGGTGGAGATCGAAGGCATCGGAACGCTCTCGAACACGGCGCGCCGGTAATCGCTGTGCTGCTTTTTCAACACCCTGCAAAGCACGACGGCGGGTGGCCGTCCTGAGGGGACAACGTGCCATCGGCCGCGGGATTGGCGCGGCGATGAGGTCGGCCGCCCGAAGCAGCAGCAGCCGATCTCATCGTCGTTCGTTCATTGCCTTTGCGCTTGGCTCGCTTGCCACCTTCTCGGTGGCTGCCAGAGCAACCCATTACCTGGGCGGTCCACCCTGGCTGGCAGGAACGTTCCTAGCCATCGGCATCCTGCTCGCGCTGTATTACCTCTACCGGCACATCCGTCGCTGGGTCAGCGCTAATCGGCGGAGCCGTTAGATACCCCCTTTTCGGGTGCAATGTATTCCGCTGCAATTCGGCGATTCTGGCCTTGCAATGAGTCGCGTATGGCCGCCCATCTTTGACCCAGACGGCGAGTCCAGGCGTAGGTAACGTCTTCCGGGCCGACTTTCCGTGCCTCTTGTTTATAAAATTCGTGGAGGCGGTCGGCTCCCCGAGGACCGCCGTTATAGGCGTAGCTTGCCCACGACTTATAGGCATGGGGTGGAATGCGAGGAATGGCCGTCCGGACGTCCAACGGAGTCGTCTGCAACTCATCGAGCTGGTCAGGATCGGTGAGAAATAGTGAGTCGAGTCCGTCAAGAATCTCGTGTGAATAGATGTAGGCTCTGTGGTGTGTGGCGCCAGGAGAATATGTAAACTCCCCAAAAACCGGCCCGGTGGGGCTGTCATACATGTCTATCCTGACGAACGGAGAATCAGCCTCAAGGGACAGTTTCTGCGCCCACCACATCATCTCTGCGGCGTGCATGGGGACTAAAGGCACGCCTGGCTTAGCGCTCTTATTGAAGATGTAATCCCGACCGTATTTAAGCGGTTTGAAGCCCGCGTCAAATATAGCGGTTTTGGCTGGACTCGAGTTCCGGTCAATCTGGACGACCATTCCCACCCGGCCCCGGAAGCAATAAAACTTGTAATCGAAGGGTATCGATCCGACACTCACGGTGGGCTCGACCATCTCTTCCAAGAGCCACCGCGGTCGCTTGACCTTATAGGCTTGGACGATTTTAGACTGCGCTTCCTGGATCTCCTGCGCGGTGAAAGCCCGCATGCTCATATAGTCGAAGTACGATTCGCCATCGAACTGTTGCAGAAGCATCACTCCACGCGATGACCAGCCGCCTGCGAGTTTAAGCACGAATCTCTCGGGCAGTCCGGAATCCGATAACGCGCCAATTTCGCTCAGAGTGCCCAAAGGTTGCGGGACACGAAATCCTAACTCCGCCACGAAAGGATGTGAGATGAGCTTTTTCGCAAGCTCTTTCCGCCGCGGTGTTCCTCGTCGGTGGTACTCGGCGGCGACGAAGCTGAGGAAGGGCGACTCTGAAGTGGGTCGGTCAAATCCAGGGGGATACATGAGTACTCGGCAGCCTTAGTGTTCGTTATTGATTTATTGAAGAATTTGCCCAGGAACACGGCACTGAGCCGCGAAGCCGATCCTCGGACTGGACCAACAAATGACGCAGGTGTTGCATGCGAAAGAACACTGGTCCCTGAAGCGTCTCGTCCGGCGAAACTCTGACCACTCTCCCTGCCACGCTTCAAGGTAATGGTACTGGTGAAAGGTTATTTCGTTGCCTCCGATACGTGGCTTGTAGCCGGGACCAGGGTGCCCATCCCGACAATGGGTCATTGGAGTTGGCAGTCAGGAGGCCGGCCCTGCTGTTACTCTTCCTCCGGGCTCCATAAAGGTGATATTCCCCGCCCAACAGTGAGTGCAGATGAAAATGCGGGGCCTGCGTATTACTGCAGGCCCCGCATTCTCAATCGTCCTTACGGTCGGCCGATGCCGCGGTAAGTCCAACCTGCCGCGCGCCAGACAACGGGATCAAGGACGTTGCGTCCGTCGAGGACGATTTGTTCGTCAACCAGGCTGCCGGTTTCCGCAGGGTCCATGTCCTTGTACTGGTCCCATTCGGTCAGCAGGACCAGCGCATGGGCACTGTAAACCGCCTTCTTCAGGTCCGGCTCGTAGCTCAGTTCAGGGAACCGTAGCTTCGCGTTGTCCAGCGCTTCTGGGTCAGTGACGGTCACCGTGGCGCCTTGCAGTTGCAATTGGGCGGCAACGGACAGGGCGGGGGAGTCGCGTACGTCGTCGGAATTGGGCTTGAAGGCCGCGCCAAGGACGGTCACGCGCTTGCCGATGAGAGACCCGCCAAGGAGGTCCCGGGTCAGTTCCACCACGCGTGAGCGACGACGCATGTTGATGTCATCTACTTCGCGGAGAAAGGTCAGCGCCTGGTCGGCGCCCAGTTCGCCGGCACGGGCCATGAACGCACGAATGTCCTTCGGCAGGCAGCCACCGCCAAAACCGACGCCGGCATTCAGGAACTTGCGGCCGATACGGTCGTCCATTCCAATCGCGTCTGCGAGTGCCGTGACGTCGGCTCCGGTTGCCGCACAGATTTCCGCCATGGCATTGATGAAGGAAATCTTCGTCGCGAGGAAGGAGTTCGCGGCGGTCTTCACCAGCTCTGCCGTCGCGTAATCGACGACCAGCCGGGGCGTGTTGTCGGCCAGAGGAGTGGCGTACACCTCGTCGAGGGCTGAGGTGGCGGCCGCGCCGGCGGGCCCTTCCGGGACGCCGTAAACAAAACGGTCCGGAGTCAGCGTGTCCTTGACCGCGTGGCCCTCGCGAAGGAACTCGGGGTTCCAAGCCAAGACCGCACCGGGAGCGCCGGCGGCAACGGTTTCGGCCAGCCGCTCCGCGGTGCCGACTGGAACGGTGGATTTTCCGACAGCGATGTCGCCTTCATGCAAATAGGGGATGAGTTCGGTAAACGCCGCATCGACATACGTGAGGTCCGCGGCATACTCACCTTTGCGCTGGGGAGTACCGACACATACGAAATGGACCTGTGCACCTTCGGCCGCTGCCATGTCGGTGCTGAAGCTCAAACGGCCCGTCTCCTGAACCTCAGTGAGGAGCTCTGGCAACCCGGGTTCGAAGAACGGAGCCCGGCCGGCCTGCAGGTCCGTGATCTTGCGCTCGTCAACGTCGATGCCCACCACGTCGTGGCCCAACTTGGCCATGGAAGCAGCGTGAACGGCACCTAGATAACCGCAACCGATGACAGAAATACGCATAGGTGATCCTTAGATATGAGACTGGGAAAATCGAAATCTTTTGAAAAGTATCCGGGGCCATGCAGCCCGTGGCAAAACGTGTTATCAACCGAGACGCGTCCTGAAGACTAAACTGGGAGCCATCATGACTAATGCTGCTGCCATTCCCACTGTCGACGACGAAACCCCCGTCCGCGTACGCTTCTGCCCGTCTCCCACGGGCACCCCGCACGTGGGCCTGATCCGTACCGCGCTGTTCAACTGGGCCTATGCCCGGCACACCGGTGGCACCATGGTGTTCCGGATCGAGGACACCGATGCCGCCCGCGACAGTGAGGAAAGCTACCTTCAGTTGCTCGACGCCATGAAGTGGCTGGGCATTGACTGGGACGAGGGGGTTGAAGTGGGGGGGCCGCACAAGCCCTACCGGCAGTCCCAGCGCGGCGACATCTACCAGGACGTGATCGCCAAGCTCAAAGAGGGCGGTCACGTCTACGAGTCCTACTCCACCCCGGAAGAGGTCGAGGAACGGCACCGTGCCGCGGGCCGCGACATCAAGCTCGGCTACGACAACTTCGACCGGCACCTGACGCCGGAACAGGTTGCGGCCTTCAAGGCAGAAGGCCGCGAGCCGGTACTGCGGGTGCGGATGCCGGACGAAGACATCACCTTCACGGACCTGGTCCGTGGTGAAATCACCTTCAAGGCCGGCAGCGTGCCGGACTTCGTGGTGGTACGGGCGAACGGCAAACCCCTCTACACGCTGGTCAATCCGGTGGATGACGCGCTGATGGGCATCACCCACGTGCTGCGCGGGGAAGATCTGCTTTCTTCGACGCCTCGTCAGATCGCGCTCTACCGGGCGCTGGTGGACATCGGAGTTGCCCGCTACATGCCGCTGTTCGGCCACTTGCCGTATGTGATGGGTGAAGGCAACAAGAAACTTTCCAAGCGTGATCCGGAATCCAACCTCTTCCTGCACCGCGAACGCGGCTTCATCCCCGAGGGGCTATTGAACTACCTGTCACTGTTGGGATGGTCACTGTCCGCTGACGAGGACATCTTTACCGTTGACCAGTTGGTGGTGAACTTCGATATCCACGACGTGCTCGCCAATCCTGCCCGCTTCGACCTGAAGAAGGCCGAAGCCATCAACGGAACCCATGTCCGACTGCTGGAACCGGGTGACTTCAAACTCCGACTGGTTCCCTACCTCCAGCACGCCGGCTTGGTCGGCGAGGTGCTGACCAAGCGCGAGCAAATGATTCTTGCAGATGCCGCCCCACTGGTGCAGGAGCGCATCACGCTGCTGGGTGAAGCGCCGGAGATGCTCGCCTTCCTGTTCAAGAACGACGACCAGATCGACGTCGCCCAAGACGCGCGCAAGGGGCTGCCGGAGAATCTCACCGAGGCGCTGGATGCCGCGTTGGCGGCGCTGGAGCCGCTCGAGGAGTGGACGGCGGAGAACATCCAGGCGGCGCTGCGTGCGGCCCTGGTCGATGGTCTGGGACTCAAGCCGAGGCTGGCCTTCGGTCCGGTCCGGACCGCTGTTTCGGGCCGGCGCATCTCTCCGCCGCTGTTCGAGTCCATGGTGATCCTCGGCAAGGAGTCCTCGCTGGCACGGCTGAAGTCGTTCCGCGGCTGAGCATGAAGCGGAGCAGTGCGCGGTCCAGCCGTCCGTTTACTGCTCGTTTTGCACTTTCGAGCAGGCATCCGGTAAAGTAATTACTCGTGCTGAGGCGCTAGGGAATGGACGAAAGCCCGTTTCCATCGGCTCCGAAAGTGCCATTGGGATATGGTGTAATTGGCAACACAACGGTTTCTGGTACCGTCATTCTAGGTTCGAGTCCTGGTATCCCAGCGCTGCAGCCTCCGCTATGCGGGGGCTGGATTGTGCGGAGGCAAACTCCAAACAAACCTACGGCCCCATCGTATAGCGGCCTAGTACGCCGCCCTCTCACGGCGGTAACGCGGGTTCGAATCCCGCTGGGGTCACTGTCCGAGCAGGACAAGGCAGCACCGGCCTTTCAACAGTGCAAGCTATGCGGCCCCATCGTATAGCGGCCTAGTACGCCGCCCTCTCACGGCGGTAACGCGGGTTCGAATCCCGCTGGGGTCACCAACAGCCGGTCCCGGACGTCATGTCCGGGCCCGGTTTTTGTCTGCCAGGAGACGTGCGTCTCGCAGCGGCCATGGTCCGCATGGTTGACCGCTTCTGCTGGCATGATGGGGAGCGTGACCAGCATGTTGCCCGAGGGCCAGGACAGGGGAGCGGCGGAAGCCGTCGCGCTCTTGGAAGAAAGCCGCAGCACGCTGGAGGCGTTGGACTTGCCGCTGGACGTGCCGGGCGCCGTCGAGGCACGCGGCGCAACCCGGGCCGCCGTGGCCCAGCTGGACGACTATATTTTGCCCCGCTACCGCAGGCTAAAAGCACCGCTGCTGGCGGTGGTGGGAGGCTCGACCGGCGCCGGTAAATCTACCTTGGTGAACGCGCTGGCCGGGTATCCGGCGACTCGCGCGGGAGCCATTCGGCCAACCACCCGCCAGCCCGTCCTGCTGCATCATCCGAGCGACGGGGTCTGGTTTACGGACCCGCGGATCCTGCCCGGCCTCAGTCGGATCATCGGAACTCCGGCACAAGCCGCGACCGAGGCGTACGCCGGCGGGGCGGAACTGGCAGCAGAGCCGGCGGGAACCTCGCTGGTGTTGTTGGCTGACGGCAGCATCCCCGCCGGCATAGCGCTGCTCGACGCGCCGGATATCGATTCAATCGCGGACGACAACCGACGGCTGGCCGGTCAGCTGCTCGCGGCGGCGGACCTGTGGATTTTCGTGACCACTGCCAACCGTTACGCGGATGCAGTGCCGTGGGCGCTGCTGTTGGACGCCGCACAGCGGGACATCGAAGTCGCCGTCGTCCTGGACCGGGTGCCGGCGGACGTTGAGCTGGAGGTCCGCACCGACCTGGCCGGGCTGCTGCAGCGACAGGGGCTCGCTGCCGCCAGGATGTTCGTCATTCACGAGTCCACGCTGGACGGGCAGGGCATGCTGCCGGCCGGTGCCGTGGACCCGATCCGCGCGTGGCTCGAGGAGCTTGCCGCTGATGCTTCCAGCCGTGCCGATATTGCCCGCCGCACGCTGGGTGGGGCCGTGCGCTCCTTGGCCCGCACCGTCCGGGCCGGTGCCGTCGCGGCAGACGATCAGTACGCCGCCGGCCAGAGACTGCGCAAGATTGTCGAGGGAGCCTACGAAGCAGCCACCGTTCAGGCTCTCGCGGCAACGCAGGACGGGACGCTGCTGCGCGGAGAGGTGTTGGCCCGGTGGCAGGACTTTGTCGGAACCGGGGAATTTTTCCGCGGCATCGAGAGCGGAATAGGCCGGCTGCGGGACCGGATCGGCGCGTTCTTTTCCGGCAAGCCAGCACCCTCGGTGGTGGTCGAGGCAGCCATCGAGTCCGGGCTGCAAGCCGTCGTCGTCGAGGCCGCGGCCAAGGGCGCGGAGCAAGCCGACGCTGGATGGCGGGTGGATCCGGCAGGACAGGGCTTGCTCGGAGGAGAAGACCTGTCCACTCCCAGCGCCGGATTCTCGGATGAAGTGGCGCGGGAGATCCGGGCATGGCAGGCGGATCTGCTGGAACTGATCCGCAGCGAGGGCGAGGACAAGCGGTTCACCGCACGCATGCTCTCCTTCGGAGTCAATGGGCTCGGCGTGGCGCTGATGGTGGTGATTTTCGCGGCGACCGGCGGACTGACAGGTTTGGAAATCGGCGTTGCCGGCGGAACGGCTGTGGTGGGCCAGAAGCTGCTCGAAGCGGTCTTCGGCGAGGACGCCGTCCGCCGGCTGGCACGCAAGGCCCGTTCCCAGCTGGAGGAGCGCACACGCAGGCTGATGCAGGCTGAAGCGGAGCGCTTTCTGTCCAGAGTCCCGCCGCAGGAGCAGCAAGCCGAGGCGATGCGCTCACTCGCCGAAAAACTGCACGCTGTGGGAGCGAAAACGGACACGGAGGCTCCGGAATGAGCCGGCACAGGGGCAAGCCCGAAGCATCCCTGTTGGCGGCGCGGCTGGAGGCCTTGAATTCGGCTGTCGAACTTGCCGCAGGTGTGCTGCCGAAAGCGGAATTTGCGCCAATCAACGACGTCCTGGAACGCGCCAGCACCCGTCGCTCCCTGTCTGCTGAACATACCGTGGTCGGGTTTTTCGGAGCGACGGGCAGCGGCAAGTCCTCCCTCTTTAACGCCGTCTCCGGAACCCATCACGCCACCGTGGCTGCACGTCGTCCGACCACATCGGCAACACTGGCCGGCATTTGGGGAACGGCCGGCAGCGAGCCGCTGCTGGATTGGCTGCAGGTAGCCCACCGGCACTTCATTGCTGATGAGTCGCTGGGCGGACATGGCGGCCTGATCCTGCTGGACCTGCCCGACTTTGATTCCACCGCGGTTGAGCACCGCGAGATTGTGCAACGGCTCGCGGGGCAAGTGGACGTCTTGGTCTGGGTCCTGGATCCGCAGAAATATGCCGATGCGGCAGTACACCACGGGTTCCTGCGGCCGCTGGCATCCCACGGTGCGGTGACTCTGGTGGTGCTAAACCAGGTGGACCGGTTGGCAGAGAACCAACTGCAACCGGTCCTGGCATCGCTCAAGGACATCCTGGTCCAGGACGGCCTGGGCCGGGCAGACGTCTATCCGGTCTCCGCCCGGACGGGCGCCGGCATCGACGAGCTCAAGGCCGCCATTACGGCATTCGCCGACCAGCGGCAGGCCGTAACAAACCGGCTCATCGCCGATGTCCGCAACGCAGCCCACGCGCTAAACCTGGACCTTGGCTCGGAACCGGCCGGGGTCAGCAAGCCCGCCCGCGCCGAACTGGCCGAACAGCTCGCGCAGGCCGCGGGCGTTGATGCAATCTGCGATGCCGTCGCAACCTCCTACCGTCGGCAGTCGCATGCCAAGACCGGATGGCCGTTGGTCCGCTGGCTGGGGAAGCTGCGCCGGGATCCGCTCAAACGGCTGAACCTAGACCGCAAGGACGTCAGCCCGATGCTCAATCGCTCGTCGATGCCGGCGCCCGGCGCGGCGCAGCAGGCACAGGCGGACAAGGCTGTCCGCCAGTTCGCCGACCGGGCCGGCGAGGGAGCCAGCGCCCCGTGGCGCGCGGCCATCCGCCGGGCCGCACGGTCCGCCGAGGACACACTCCCCGACGACTTGGACCAAGCCCTGGCGCGCAGCGACCTGCGGTCTGACCGGGCGTCCTGGTGGTGGCCCGTGTTCGGCGTGATCCAGTGGTGCGCCCTGGCGGCGGCCTTGGCCGGAGCGCTCTGGCTACTGGGCATAGCGGCGCTGGGATACTTTCAGTTCCCGGTGCCGGAAACACCAAGGGTAGAGGGCTTCCCCGTGCCCACCTTGTTGCTGGCCGCGGGGATCCTCGCCGGGGTGCTGCTGGCGCTGGCATCCGGCCTGATAGCGCGGCTCGTCGCCCGATCCAGGGCAGCGAAGGCACGACGGCGGTTGCGTGCCTCCGTTGCGCAGGTGGCGGAAAAGCGGATCGTCCAGCCCGTGGAGAAGGCGGTCGCCCTGTATAAGGAATTCCGGCAGGCGGTAGCGGCGGCGGCCGGAGAATGACGCCGCCGGAAAGCCTGCGTGGCCCGTGCGAAGTGCGGCACGGGCCGGTGATGACAAGGGAGAATGCAAAAATTGGCCGATGAACTGATGATCAATGACCTGGATGAGGGCTCCCTGCTGGAGCGGATCTTTCCGCGCCTTGGCCCGGCCGACGTCCCGGTCGGCCCCGGCGACGATGCTGCCGTTATCGACGCGCCGGATGCCCGGACCGTGATTTCGATCGACACGTTGGTCCAGGACCAGGACTTCCGGCTCGAGTGGCCTTCCGGATACCGGACCACCGGCTACGACGTCGGTTGGAAATCCGTGGCGCAGAACCTCTCGGACATCAACGCCATGGGGGCCGTGCCCACGTCCCTAGTCATCAGCCTCACCCTGCCTGGTTCGACGCCGGTGGCGTGGGTTGAGGACCTGGCCGACGGTGTGGCCGAGGCAATCCGGAAACTTGGCGCGGACCGGTGCTCCGTCGTCGGCGGCGATCTGGGCCGGGGAGATGCGCTGGTGGTCACGGCCGCCGTCACCGGCGATCTCGAAAGCCGCCGTCCGGTGCTCCGCAGCGGTGCGCGCCCCGGCGACATCGTGGCGGTGGCCGGGACGCTGGGCCAGGCCGCGGCCGGATTGTGCCTGCTCGACAGCAAGCACTTTAACGGCGGGGCCCGGGATGGGCTGCAGAAACTGGCCAACATCCAGTCCCGGCCCGAGCCTCCACTGCATGCAGGCCCGGCGGCCGCCAAGGCAGGCGCCACCGCCATGATGGACATTTCGGATGGACTGCTCCGTGACGCTGCCCGGCTGGCCCGTGCAAGCTCCGTCTCGGTGGACCTGTTCGCGGCAGCGCTGCAGGGCTTTGTTGAACCGCTAGGCGAGGCAGCAAACCTGTTGGGCGCCGACCCGATGGAATGGGTGCTCGGCGGCGGAGAAGACCATGGCCTGCTGTGCACCTTCCCGGCAGAGGAGGCACTTCCGGACGGTTTCGTGGCCGTCGGAGCGGTCCGTGAAAGCGGATCGGCCCCGGCGACGCTGGATGGCGCCGCCGTTCAGGCCATTGGCTGGGACCACTTCGGCGGTTGAGCAGGTTGTGAGCCAATATCGCCTGTCATCTGATGCGTGAGGCGGGCTTTCTTGTTTAGAACGACTGTTTGCCCGCGGAAGATACCTACAGCCGACCCACCTGCCTAGGGCAGCAGAGAAATCTTGGCAGTCTTGTCCCTGTGGATAACAGCGCGGCGTCTGCTGTAGCCACGGACTCAACGGCCGAGGCGACAGAACATGCGACCCTCTACGAGACCTTGATTCCAGGGCAATGTGCGGGCTCGAGAGTAACCCCAAGCGAAACCAAAGGGGATACCTCCGCGGTAAACTGGAGTGAAACGTGTCAACAAGAGTCAACGGGGGATGCCTCCGGGCTAAGGAGAAGTTTTGAATTTGAATCTATTGTGCGTTGCGAAAACTCCTCAGGGAAAGCAGCGGTTGCATCCACTGGCAGATGCTGCCATAGACTACGCACGGGGAATCTTCGGCGACGCTCGAGATCACCAGTTGCGCACCGAGTCTGTATTCGCCTTTAACGCTGACCGAATGGAAGAAACTTGGAAAGTTCCGACCTGGATCGAGACTGAACTCGGTACCTTCGGTTTCTCGCAGCCACCGGTCCCCGCCGACGAAATAGTTGCAGCAGAAACCTGGGCCGACTGCATCACGGCGAAGATTGCTCGGCGAGGATCTTTCGATGATTTCATTATGAATCATTTTGGGTTTTGGATCGATCCTAGGGGTGAAATTCGCATTTGGACTGATCTCGCCGGTTTCGGTCGATGCTACATGGTTGAGAACGAAGACTTCTTCGCAGTCAGTAACCATATAGGCTCACTAGCTTTTTTTAACCAGCGAGATCTGAGAGTTGACGACGACGCAGTCGCGCTTTTCGCAAACTTCGGGTGGTTCACGGGTGAATCGACCCCCTTCATCGATGTTCGTAGAGTTCCTGCCGCTACGACAATTGATATCTCTAGTTCCGGTAAGATCCGAGAGTCTAATTACATAGAGATGAAGGACTTGATTGGTGAACGAGAACAGCGTGTTGAATTTATCTCCACCATTAGCCAATCTCGTGTCGTAGCGAAAAACTTAGAGAACTTAAGTCAGCGAACCCCGACGCTCTATTTAAGTGGTGGCCAGGATTCACGTATGACCGCTGGCCTTTGGCTTTCCGGAGGAAGTAGTGCCAATGTGGTGACGTTGGGGATCTTAGACAAAGAAGTCGAGATCGCGAGAACACTATTGGATATATATACAAAAAACTACGATCATGCCCATCAAAACATCAGTCACCGAGTTACGGAACCTAAGCCGTCTCACGTGACAATGCCTTTGGCAGACAGGCTTTCGAAAGCTTTTGAGATGTGGGACGGTGATGCGGCGCCCACCAATATTAAAGCTGACGTCCGTACACCTGCAAGGCGTGCAGCTCTAGCGATAGGAGGGACCAACGGTGAGATCACCCATGGTTATTACTACAGCAGACCTGGCATCGCCGAGCAGATATTGAGCTTGAAGCACCCACTAAAGCGGTTGGAGCGCGTTTACTCAGGGAACGTTCCTACGGAACATGCCCATAGTTTACTTCCCAGTTTTTTCGACAGGAACTATGAAGAACTTCGCGCTCAGGGACAAGGAGGACTAGGTAGTCTGGACGCCTTCTATTTCCGAGAAAAGTTGCGACGCTGGCATAATCAACCACTGAGTGGCACGAGCACAGTTCTGCTCGGCACTAAGGCTTATATACGAGCAGCATTCGACTTAACCGTGCAAGAACGAATTGAAAAGGTTGCTCCAAGGGCAATAGCTGCGTTGGCAGTTCGACAGTGGAAGGATATCCCATACTACAAAGCGACGCCGAGTGAGAGTAAGGCAGCGAATACCAAAGGACTCCGTACGTGGAGCATCGATAAGGAATATCTGTACGAAACGCTCAACAAGCCAAAAGTGTGGGACCGATACTTACGTGCGAATCAGATTTCAGAGTATCTAAAGATGGTAGATTCAGGTGATGCCGTTGGATCCCATGAATCTTGGTTCAATCGAGCGGTATGGATCGACTTCATCCCTTTGCACAATGCGAAGCTGAACCAAATCGTTAGCGCTGCGCGGGCCCTGGCTAACCGAAAGGCAGAGTATGCTGAACATCAGTAAGGAGCTCGACTCATCAGCACAACGGATGAGGAAAAGCATACTCTCCGCGCGCGCCAGTGACAGCGAACATGTCGAATATCTAAAAGCAGACATCATATGGACCAAGTCAGGCTATTGGAAGCTACCTGCAGGGGGCTCCTTGTGGACAGCGGACCCGGCAAATGACCGTCGGTGGGGCATGGACCTAAATTCGCTAAGGTGGCTCGACGTACTGCGCAGAATGGAAAGTCCGGACCATACCCAACGAGAGATTTGGTTCAAGCACGTTTCAAGCTGGGACGAAGCTGCCAGGGAAGGAGCCGTTCCCGATACGGCCTGGAGCTTAATACCTACTTTAAACCGCTGCTACGTTCTAGCGGCTGGCGCTCGAGAAATGAGCTTCTCGTCAGCCCAACAACGCTTTCTCGCTGATCTTGTAAGGAAGCATATCGACTATTTTGGAGAGCGTTTCAGGAAGCGACTTGACGCGTATACCCTCGAGATCGTGGACGCGGTCTTATTCGCGGCCTCTGTTTTACCGGATGGGGAGGAACAAGCCAAACAGTTTGTTGATTCTACACTAGACACGTTCATCGATGAACGCGGGCTTTCTTTGGCAAGGTCACCACATGAGGCAGTTGCGAAGGCGGAGTGGTGGAAGGAGTTCGTCCATTTATACCGAAGTTCAATCTCGGACCCAGAAATGTGGTTAAGTCGCCTTAGCTCGGCCCGTGAAATCCTTATCCACTCTACAAAACCCGATGGACGATTCTTGGAGGTTGGAAAGGCAGAGAACCTTTCGTGGAACTACTACGAGCCGTTGTCCAACACTGAGTCGTACGTGAATACGTCCGGTCGTCAAGGTGATCCGCCGGAAGCCATTGATTTTGTTGCATCGTCCGGCTTCGGGTTTAGCCGCACCGGATGGGGGGAGACCGAACGGAGTATGGAGGAGGAAACGTTTTTCTCCGTGCGCTTTGGAGGGGTGAAGAGCCCTGACGACCATCAAGACGGCGGTTCAATCACCTATGTCTCCGATGGATTGGAATGGCTCATTGATCCGATCGATTCTGAGGATGCACCCGACGATAAGATTTTGAGAAGAGAGTACCATACCTCTATTAGCCTCTCGAATGTTGGATATAGACTGAATGGAATTGTGAAACTAGTGCGATTCCGCCGGTCACTCGGCGTTCGTGAGTATTTCCTCGACGACGAGACATATAGACCTTCTCAGGTGCGGCGCAAAATTCTTTTTTCAGAGCCAGGCAATTACGCAGTCGTTGTCGATCAGGTGCGAAGTTCCTCAGAACATGAGGGATCCCAAAACTGGATACTGCCACCGAACTATGAAGTAGATATTGACGGTCCTCATGTGAGAGTGCGTCACGACGGTAAATGTTTTCAAATCAGTTGCCTGACGGTACCAGTAGTCGAAGTGGAATGCGAGGAATTACACAACGGGCGGGGTCGGACTGTGGCAAAGCGACTGCGGATAAAGTTCGCTGGCCGGAGCACTCGTCTAATCACATATATTGGGTCATCAGGGGAAACCATGGCAACATTGACGAGGCCCCCGCTGACTGGCGGTAACATTGCTGTTCAGGTGACTACTCAGCATCATTCTGAAATGATGGTCGTTACCGGCGAAGGGGCAGCCATTGCTCCGTTCAATGCCGCTCCGCAAGCTGTTATCGAGCAAATTGAACAGGATGCCACTTTCGGAGATAGAGACCCATCGCAAGAAGAGGATCTTCGACGCATGGCGCTTCAGACGATCTACGATGTCAAATCTGATGTATACGACGGCGACGCCACCGAATCGGTGCGTCTCAAGGCTATCCGCAGGCTTCAGAATTTCGCCGAAGAGAAAAGGCTCACCGGTGCAAGAGACTACGGTTTGGGTTCTGCGTTAGTCGACTTGGCTGGCAGGGATCTAGGTGAAATAGTAGCGGGATCGCCGCTCGTGGGCCAAATAAAGCGGTCACCGCTTATTAATTGGACGGGGGAAGAAGGCCTCAATCACTCGTTCTACGACGTGCCCATTTCTTCTTATCGCGGAGGGGTTGAAGGACTGACATTATCCTCCAAACGCTCCATCGTGAGTGTGGATTACGGCGCGCTTGTTCTTCCTGCTTATGTGAATAGTGAGATACATGGTGAAACTCTCGCCGTCATGTTCCACGGAGCCACGGATCGTGTCCGAAATTCAATGCCACGGTTCGAACGCATGCGCTCAATGGAGCAGCTAGGAATCGGACCATTACTTTTCCTTTCGGATCCCTGCATCGACCTCGACGCGAGCATGATACTTTCGTGGTATGCGGGGACGGAACATATAAACCTGCACGAACAAATTGGAGCATTGGTGCAGAAAGTGGCCAATGTTTCTGGAGCTCGACGGGTGGCACTGATCGGTAACTCTGGCGGCGCGTTCGCTGCTCTTCAGGTGTCAACGTATATTCCTGGGTCGGCGGTAGTAGCCTTCAACCCGCAAATCGACGTGGACAAATATGTGCCTAGGATTGCCGAGACTGCTCAGCAAACTCTTTATGGCAAAAAGACTGTCGCGAATGACAAGCGGTATGACGCGCGTATGAACGTGATTAAGAGATTCAAAGAAGTGGACTTTGAGCGTCGTGTCTATTTTGTCCAGAACGTTGGTGATGATCATCACTATTCCAGCCATTACTTGCCGTTCCGCAACGCCTTTCAAGCGTCTAATCATCCTGAGAATCTCAGATCGTATACTCCTGACCTTGGTCCTGGGCATCGTGTTCCAGCTCCGGACGAGTATCTGCGACAGGTTCGCAACGGGCTACGGTACTTTGAAGAATGGCAGTCGTGGGGCACCGTCTGACGCAACTCGTTCAATCGCACCGCGATGCTATAGCATCAATAGGTACAATCTCGAACGGAAGGTAGGGCTCAATGTCAGCAGAAGCTGAAGTTACAGTGGAAGAGGCGAAGCAGGAAATTTTGAGGGCAATGCTGCGCGGTTCGAACGTCACGGCCAACGCTTCGCATATCCGAGACTTCGCAGAAGCTTATGCTCTGCTATCCGGCACTGGTTCAACAGCCGCTGCTTCTCGGATGCCCGCTTCACCGCTAGTCAAGGGGTAACTGCAAAGCAGTACGAGAAGGCCGGCTGCAGCCGGCCTTCTCTGTGTGCAATCCCTTCCCCATGAAGAGCCCCGATCAAACTCCTGTTGTTTTGCTCGCAGCGCACCTTTCCCAAACTACTTTGCCAGATTTGTATCGGAGTCGAATCCAATTGAAGGCGCTTCTTAACGTCGTTCTCGATAGCCGTCCCACCAAAATCGTTCTCGCATTGTCAATTTGCTTACTTCTTGTGGCTTTCCTCCTTTATATCGGATCTGGGAGTATTCTCTGGGCCTCGTTCATGGCCGTCTGCCTCGCCGGGGCAGGTTGTGCTGGCCTCGCAGCGGGTTTGGCGTGGGCCTGTTACTCCTCGCTGCGCCGACAACTTCACATAATGCGCCGGCAACTTCAAATAATGAAGTCACATGCAGAGCAGAGTGAAAAGGCAGCAGGAGAAAGTGCTGGGGGTATGCGAAAGAGACTCGACGGGATTGATAAGGAGATTTTCCTACTTCAAGCTCGGGCCGATGAGATTGATCAAAAGTGGCCGGCTGCGCTCGAAAATCAGGAAAGCGTATTCGAACAGCGACTAAAAGCCGGTCGATTGGATAATTTGCGGGTGCTCCTTCCTGTTCTACCCCTTCTAGAGGATAGCTCAGGGATCTTGACGCGATCCGACCTTACTCTTGCTGCGGAAGTAAGTGGTGAGATTGACCCATTCGTTACATATTCGGTTTTTGATACGTATGACGCTTTAGATCTGCTGCCTTTCAAGGTTCGACGCAACCTGAGCAAATACTTTCGAGCGCGAGGATATTGGGAACGCAGCAACGCCCTTCTCGCGAGTATTGTGGCGGAGGGTGGCAACAAACGTGACCACTTGGCTTTGGAGCTACGGCAAGCCGAGCTCCGGGTGTTTCGGGGTGAGTACCTCGAACCTGAGCTTCCGGAGGCCAGGGGATTTGAACCGATTGCCGGCCATGTTGCCCACGTGGTTGGAAAAGCCCTTCCCCGTACTCAGTCGGGATATACACTTCGCACACACTACACAGCTTTGACGCAGAGGAACGAGGGTCTGCATGTTTCGGTTCTCGGACAACTCGGTGAGGGCGAGTTGGCAGAAGAAGAAACATTCTATCTGGAAGGCATTGCGTATTACGTTCCGCCGGGAGAATCACGGCTGAACACGCCGCTTGATGAATGGCTGAGGCTTAATATCGAGCAACTCGCAAGAACAGTTGCTCGCATACGTCCTAGTTTATTACATGCACATTCTGATTTTTTCAATGCGCTTTCTGCTGCTGCTGTGGGTAAACACTTTGGAATTCCCGTTGTCTATGAAAGCCGGGGCTTTTGGGAGGAATCTTGGCTCTCGCGGACTGCGCAACAGATGGGGATCACCAGCTGGCAAGCAATCCAGAAGAAGTGGGGGTTGCCAGACGCTTATGTGTTACGAGCGTTGCGCGAAAAGGAGGCGCGATCGACGGCAGACCTAAATGCAACTCTTGCGCGTGTAATGAAGAAGCGCCTCGTAGATTTAGGCGAGGAACCAGACAAGATCCATCTTGTCCCGAACGCAGTTGATACAACACGATTCCCCGTAGTTGAACAAAATACTGATCTCTTGCGACACCTCGGTATTGATTCGGATGAACTGGTTATTGGTTACATTTCTTCGGTCGTCGAATACGAAGGGATAGACGTCCTAATTCAGGCTTTCGCCAAGCTGCGAAGCGCAACCGAGGCGAAAGTCAGACTACTGCTTGTCGGGGATGGCCCGGTCCTCGAGGATCTTAAGAGGCTGAGCGCAGATCTTGGCATCGACGACGCGATATTTACAGGGAAGGTGCCCCATGAAGATGTCCTGGACTTTTACAGCCTGATTGATATCTTTGTTGTTCCGCGCAAGCCTGTTGACGTTTGCAAATTGGTGACGCCCTTGAAGCCTTTTGAGGCGTTCAGTACCGGGCGCTGCGTGGTTATGTCAGACGTGGACGCCTTGCTTGAAATTGCCAACGATAGCGGCGCCGCGGAAGTCTTTTCTGCTGGGAGCGCCGACTCTCTCTCTGAAGTACTAGATGAGTTAGTTGGAGATGAAGAACGGAGGCGAGAACTAGCGAGCAAGGGGTCGACATGGGTCAGGCGCGAGCGGACGTGGGGTAAGAACGGCATTGAGTACATGAAAATGTACGGGTCACTGGGGGTTTCGTCGTACTCCAATACGGGGGCTATCCAGGACGTCGAAGCGGTGGACCTGTCGGCGCTCACCACGTGGATTTCCAGTCAAGAGGACGCGGATTACTCGCGATGGTTCGATGCAGACATGGCCTCTACTGCAGAAGCAGTTGTCGGTACTGGATGGATACTGAGTGGTTTCCCTCCCGTACAGCTCGACCTGCCAATCGTTTGGGAAGAAGCTTGCACCAGTAACCGCAGCTGGGCATTCCATCTTCATGCCTGGGAATTCATGGACGCCCCGATCCGTGAGTATGTAAAGTCTGGCGATCGTGCCTTGTTCGAGTGGTGTCTGGCAAGGGGGCTCTCGTGGATCGAAACTTACGTCGAAAATAATGTTGGTTCCCCGGAGAGTATGGCCTGGTATGACATGTCGCTCGGATTGCGATCGCCTAGGCTCATGGCGCTGACCGCTCTGGCTGTCCGAGCAAGGCGACCCGAAGGCGAGGTGCGTCGTCTATTGAAAGCTGCTATGCGCCACGCCCACGAACATACACTCGATCGATCCTTCAATCCGCGGACAAACCATGGCTACTACGCCGCGATGGGGCAGACAGTGCTGGGGCAGGGGCTAGCGCCACTGCCCGGCATGACCCAGTTGAAGAACCAGGGCGAAGATCGTCTGGGGTATATGGTGTCGACTCAGTTTATGGATGACGGGGCACATAGTGAACATTCGCCCGACTACCACCGAATGGTTCTGGATTCCTTCAACCTCGGAATTGAGCAAGGTCTCATCGACGATCCCGCTGTGAAAGCACGTATCGAGAAGGCGGCGACCGCGCTCGGTTGGATGATCAAGCCTGATGGTTGTTTAGTTCAGTTTGGGGACAGCCCCGAACGCTCCATGACTAGTGGCAAAATGCCGTTGACTTCCGATCCGTTCACGAACTTCCTGTTGACAAGAGGTAAGGAAGGGAAGCCGAACCCGCGCACCATGGCAGTTTATCCAGACGGTGGTTATGCATTTGTTCGTGATCCACAGCCAAGAGCTACTGATGATCATGAGTCAAGCAGCTATTTGGCGTTCTCTGCTGCCTTCCATTCTCGGGCGCATAAGCATGCAGACGACCTCAACTTCATTTGGAGCGACAGGGGTCGGGAGATACTGGTTGATGCTGGCAGGTTTGGGTACGGCGACCTGTTGCCCCAGAACTCACCCCTACGGCTCGAAGGCTATTACTATGCCGCGCCTGAACGACAGTTTGTTGAATCAACCTTGGCGCACAATACCGTCGCCATGGACGGAGAGAACCATGACCGCCGTAGCAGACCCCCTTACGGGTCTGGCCTCAAGGAATGCTTCCAGTCGGGGCCGCTCTATGAACTGAATGCATCTGCTCCCCATATTGGGTGGGATCACTCACGTCGCATAACTATGGCACCCGCTGAGTGGCTGCTGGTGGAAGACTACGTTGCTGCCTCCGCAGGGGAACACGACTTCCGTGCCTGGTTCAATTTTGCAGGCGAACTTGAGATGACCGAGCACGAGGATGGTCTTGTTCAATTCAAATGTGACGACTGGCCTGAACCTTTGTGGGTGCAATCGCTCTCCGGTGCTCAGATTATCGCACCCGTCAGTAGCGCTAAGGATCCTATTCGGGGGTGGCGGTCCCGGCGGGACCGATCTCTCGAGCCGGCCTGGTCTCTAGGATTTGGGATCTACGGGCAAAGCTCCGGTGTGATTTCGACTTTGTTCAATTTCGGTCATGTCCCGCTGGACGTCGATCCCCGAGGTGTCGAGCTGGATCCTGGCCAGTAAGGGTCTTGGCGGTTCGGGGGGTGTCCCTATGTCCTTCTCAAAGGTCAGGCTGCCTTGAGCTGGGGTATTTCGTAGAGGGTCATGTCGCGGAGCATGGCGAAGCGGACGTTGCAACGTCTTCTGGCTAGGGCGATTAGGCTTGGTTGTGGCGTTTGCCTTCGGCGCGTTTCCGGTCGTGGTAGGCACGGGAAGTAGGGTCTTTCAATGCTGCAAAGGCCGAGAGGAACGGGGCGCGTTTGCGGATTTCGTTGCCCTTCTTCAACGGGGGGCCTCCGCGGATCGAGGTGGCCGATTGCCAGGTCACCGGAGCGAGTCCGGAGTCGGAGGCCAGATGTCCTGCGGAGGCGGAATCCTTGCCGACGATTTCGGTGATGATCCGTGCTTCCGTCCTGACTCCGACCGCCGGCGTGCACGTCAGGACGTGGTGAAGAGGATGGGCCTCTACGAGTTCTTCGACTCTGGCCAAAACCTGGGCGCGGAAGCGCGCAGCTGCACCAGTTGCGCGGCCAGTTGGGGCAGCACTACGCCGGCGGCGCCGGAGCGGGAGACCACGACGGGCTGCTCGCCGAGTGCGGTGGACACTTCTGCCGCCCAGCGTTTGCCGGCGCGCGGCGCGAAGTTGTGCAGTAGCCGCGGCCATGCGGGTCTGGGGACCTTTCGCGGGTCTTCACGGTTCGTGGGGAATTGACCGCGTGTCATAGATAGCAGAGGGGCCCGTGGCCCTGCTGGGATGAGTGTGTCTAACCATTCACCCTGAACAGGAACCACGAGCCTTTGAACGAGCCTACCCGGGTGGCAGTCGACGCTGCCACCGTGATCTTCAACCTGCCCGATTTCCGAGTCATCAACACAGAAATCCTGCCCCTCGGCCAGCGCCGGATCACGGTAGAAACCGACCAGCCGCCCGGCTGCCCGGACTGCGGGACCATCTCGGCCAGACGGAAGGCCAAGCGCCTGCAGCGGCTACGGGATATTCCCATCGCTGGCCCGGTGCAGCTGCTCTGCAACAAGTACCGGTGGTTTTGCGATGAGCCGGCCTGCGAACGCAAGTCGTTCAGCGAGACCACGGACCAGGTTCCGAAGTTCGCACGCTCCACCCGCCGGCTGAAGGAGTCACTGGTCTCCGCGGTCATTGATTCCTCCCGCGCGGTGTTCGCGGCAGCCCGCGCCTTCGAGGTCTCATGGTGGCTGGTTCAGGAAGCGATCAACGCAGCAGCGACGACCTTGCCGGATGTGAACAAGCTCAGGCCAAGGTACCTGGGCATCGACGAACACCGCTTCCGGTCCGTCCGCTACTTCCAAGACCCGAAATCAAAAACCTGGACCAGATACGAGCAGTGGATGACCACGATCGTGGACCTGGACACCGGACAGGTCCTGGGAGTGGTCGACGGCCGGGATCACCAGGGCGTCGGCGAGTGGCTGATGGCCCGCCCCCCTGGAGTGGAGACTCGGCGTGCAAGTGGTGGCCATCGACCCGTCGGCCGCGTTCCGCGAAGCGCTGCGGATGTGGCTGCCCCGCACGGCGGTCAGCGTCGACCACTTCCTTTTGGTGATGCTCGGGAACCACATGCTCACCGAGGTGCGGCAGCGACTGACCCAGGAAACGAAGGGCCGGCGTCGCCGGGCCAAGGATCCGGCCTGGGCCACCGCATGCTGTTGCTGAAGGCGGACGAGAAGCTCTCCGGCCGGGCCCGGAACCGGTTGCAGACCGTGTTCGACGTCGACGATCCCACCGGCAAGCTGCAGGCCGCGTGGGAAGTCAAAGAGCAACTGCGCCTCCTGCTACGGACCGGTTCCCTCGCCGATGCGACAGCGGCCAAGGACAAACTGCAGCAGTTGGTCGAGCGGGCCGGGCAGCCGGAAACCAGCCGACTCTGGCGCACCGTCTGTCGATGGTTGAAAGAGATCGAGGTCCTCATTGTCACCGGCGCCACAACAGCGAAGGGACGAATCGAACAATGTCAGCATAAAGCCAGGAAACGCGTCGGCCGCGGCTATCGCAACGCAGGAGATTACCGATCCCATATCCTATTGACCAGTGCGGCCCGGACGGCAGCATGAACACTCAGCTACAGCAGGCCGTTCCCCACGAACCGCGAAGACCCCCTTTCGCAGGGCGGCCGGGGTCGGGATTCTGACCAGCAGCTCGGCTATTGTGGGGAGGTCCGGATGCGGTCCGATGGCGCTTCCAACGCGGGGCGGATCTGGGTCAGCAGTTCGTGGATCCGGTTGGATGCCGCCGTTGCCTGCTGCGCCAAGTCGTCTCGGATCCGCAGAGCATCGAGAGTTCTGGGGCTTGTTCGTCCGCCAGGGCGATGGTGCGGATGGTGTATGCCATGTGGATGCAAACGCCCGGACGAACTGCGGTCCTTCGAAGAGCAGCACCGCCGAATCCGCGAGGATCCGGTCTTCGACAGGCATGGGGCAAACATGCCCGAGTGGTCCCAAGGCATTGCTTCGCCTTGTCCGTTCGCGACTTCGTCTTTTCGTCCGACTCTGGCAGACGGCGCCGCTTCTGGCGCTATGCCCGTCAGCTTGGCCTGGCCTGAAGCGGATCAGATCTGGCCCTATGCTTGGCTGCTAGCTGCGTCCGTAGGAGAATTGGGAGGGTGCAGTCCCGGCCCAATGCAGGTCGCCAAGAAGTTCGACAGTGAGGTTGTTCTTGCAGAACGGCTCGGCCCAATCACCGGAGTTATCCAATCGACAGACCGCATAACGGCTTCTAGTCGTTGGTCTTTCGCAGGGCCTCGGTGAGTTGTGCCGCAGCGTTGCACACTACCTCGGCATGCAGCCGGCCAGGTTGCCGGGTGAGCCGCTCGATCGGGCCGGAAATGGAAACGGCGGCGATGACGCGCCCCGATGGTCCGCGGACCGGAGCCGAGACCGACGCCACTCCCGGCTCGCGTTCGCCAAGGCTTTGGCCCCAGCCGCGGCGGCGCACCCCGGCGAGGACCGTCGGGGTGAAACGCGCGCCGTGCAGGCCTTCCAGCAGCCGTTCGTGGTCTTCCCACGCCAACAGGACCTGGGCGGCGGATCCGGCCTTCATGGAAAGCTGCGTCCCCACCGGGATGGTGTCTCGCAGGCCAATCGGCCGCTCCGCCGAAGCCACGCAGACACGTGCATCGCCCTGCCGGCGGAAGACCTGTGCGCTTTCGCCGGTGGCGTCGCGAAGGTTCATCAGGACCGGGCCCGCCGCCGCAATGAGACGGTCTTCCCCGGCAGCGGCGGCCAGCTCCACCAGCCGGCTGCCCAACACGAACCTGCCCTGCATGTCCCGGCTGACGATCCGGTGGTGCACCAAGGCCAAGGCAAGCCGATGAGCGGTCGGCCGGGCCAGGCCGGTGGCGGCCACTAACTGGGCCAGGGAGGTAGGGCCGGCCTCGAGGGTGTCGAGCACCATGGCCGCTTTGTCGATGACTCCGACACCACTAGGATTGTCCATAGAATGATACTTGCATCTCACTATTTGAGATGCAAGTCGTTTCACTGGCGGGATTCGAGCCCGTACTGGAAGAGTTGAATCACACACTTTATGCAGGTCTCCCGCTGGGAGGCACTACCTGCGCTGGTAATTGATGGAGGGATCTGGCCATGGCCGGTAACACTGCGGGCAGGACGCTCGCTGAAAAGGTCTGGGAGGCGCACGTGGTGCGCCGCGGCGACGGGGAAGGCGCAGCCCGCCAGCCCGACCTCCTCTTCATCGACCTACACCTGGTGCACGAAGTCACGTCCCCGCAGGCCTTCGAGGGCCTGCGGCTGGCCGGTCGCAAGCTGCGTCGACCCGATCTGACCATCGCCACCGAGGACCACAACACTCCCACGCTGGACATCGACAAGCCGATTGCCGACCTGACCAGCCGGACCCAGATCGAGACGCTGCGCGCCAATTGCCGGGAATTCGGCGTCCGCCTGCACTCGCTCGGGGATGCTGAGCAGGGGATCGTGCACGTAGTGGGTCCCCAGCTCGGGCTCACCCAGCCGGGCATGACAGTGGTGTGCGGGGACTCCCATACCTCCACCCACGGCGCATTCGGCGCCCTGGCCTTCGGCATCGGAACCTCCGAGGTCGAACACGTCATGGCGACCCAGACGCTTTCGCTGAAGCCGTTCAAGACGATGGCCATCAACGTCGAGGGAACGCTGCGTCCCGGGGTCACGGCCAAGGACATCATCCTGGCCGTCATCGCCAAGATCGGCACCGGCGGCGGGCAGGGCTATGTGCTGGAATATCGCGGCTCCGCCATCGGCGCGCTGAGCATGGAAGCCCGGATGACCATCTGCAACATGTCCATCGAAGCGGGCGCCCGGGCCGGCATGGTGGCGCCGGACCAGACTACCTTCGAATACCTCAAGGGCCGCCCGCACGCCCCGGAAGGCGCCGACTGGGATGCCGCCGTCGAGTATTGGCAGACGCTGCGCACCGAGGACGACGCCGAATTCGACGCCGAAGTCTTCCTGGACGCCAACACCCTGGAGCCTTTCGTCACCTGGGGCACCAACCCCGGGCAGGGTGTTTCCCTGTCCGAGGCGGTGCCGTCGCCTGACGACTTCACCGACGAGAACGCCAAGGCCGCGGCGGAACGTGCGCTGGCCTACATGGGACTCGAAGCCGGCACCCCGATGAAGGAGATCCCGGTGGACACCGTCTTCCTGGGCTCCTGCACCAACAGCCGGATCGAAGACCTGCGCATTGCCGCGGACATCATCCGCGGGCGGCAAAAGGCACCGAACGTTCGCATGATGGTGGTTCCCGGCTCGGCCCGCGTCAGGCTCGAGGCCGAAGCCGAAGGGCTGGACCAGGTCTTCAAGGCGTTCGGTGCCGAGTGGCGGTTCGCCGGTTGCTCCATGTGCCTGGGCATGAACCCGGACCAGCTGGCTCCGGGGGAGCGCTGCGCCTCCACCTCCAACCGCAACTTCGAAGGCCGGCAAGGCAAGGGGGGACGGACGCATCTGGTGTCGCCGGTCGTTGCTGCCGCCACTGCGGTGCGCGGCACGCTGAGTTCGCCCTCAGACCTGGACCCAGTCACCAACGACGCCGCCACGCGGTCTGCTGCCTAAGGAGCCTGAAGCACCATGGAGAAGTTCACCACCCATACCGGCATCGGCGTTCCCCTGCGGCAGTCCAACGTGGACACCGACCAGATCATCCCGGCGGTATACCTCAAGCGAATCACCCGGACCGGCTTCGAAGATGCCCTGTTCGCCGGCTGGCGCAAGAACGAGGATTTCATCCTCAACCAAGAGCCGTTCAACCGCGGTTCCGTCTTGGTGGCCGGCCCCGACTTCGGCACCGGTTCCTCGCGCGAACACGCTGTCTGGGCCCTGAAGGACTACGGGTTCCGCGTAGTGCTCTCGTCCCGGTTTGCCGATATCTTCCGCGGGAACTCCGGCAAGCAGGGCCTGCTGGCGGCCGAGGTGGCCCAGGATGACATCGAGCTGATCTGGAAGGAACTCGAGAACCACCCGGGCACCGAAATAACCGTTGACCTGGCTGCGAAGACGGTCATCTGCGGAACCATCACCGCTCCGTTCGAGATCGACGACTACACCCGGTGGCGGTTGCTCGAAGGCCTGGACGACATCGGTCTGACTCTCCACCATGAGGCGGAAATCACCTCCTACGAGGCCACCCGGCCATCGTGGAAGCCGAAAACGCTTCCCGCCAAAGTCTGACCTCGGGCGTCCTGCCCCGAATCGGCGCCCCTGAGGGAACTTGAACAGTTCCCTCAGGGGCGCCGATTTGCGTGAACGCCCCGCCGTATGTAAGTCCGCAGCCGGCGCGCAGCAAAGCGGGGGACGCGCGGTCCGTTTATTTCGGAATGGTCACGGATTGCCAATATGCTTAGCTGAGCCCTAGGCCCAATTCGGCGTTAAACTAGTTTGAGGAATCAGGTATTCATGGCAAGTGTTTTGACCATTCGTGGTGGCGTACCCCTGGCGGGAAAGGTCCCCGTCCGTGGCGCCAAGAACCTGGTTCCCAAAGCGATGGTCGCCTCCTTGCTCGCCAGCGATGCCTCGGTCCTCCGGAATGTGCCCGAGATCAGGGACGTGGAGATCGTCACCAGCCTGCTGCGCCTGCACGGCGTGGAGGTTTCCAAGGACCGGGTGACCGGTGACCTGACGCTGGACCCCACGCACGTCAAGACGGCCCAGATGAAGGACATCGACGCACACGCCGGCGATTCCCGCATACCGATCCTCTTCTGCGGGCCCCTGATCCACGCCATCGGCGAAGCTTTTATCCCCGACCTGGGCGGCTGCCGCATCGGCGACCGTCCCATCGACTACCACCTCGACGTGCTGCGCCAGTTCGGTGCCATTGTTGACAAGCGTCCCGGTGGCATCTCCATCTCGGCACCCAGAGGATTGAGGGGCGCCAAGCTGACGCTGCCGTATCCCAGCGTCGGCGCCACCGAACAGGTTCTCCTGACGGCAACCCGAGCCGAGGGGATCACCGAGCTCAGCGGGGCTGCCATCGAACCGGAGATCATGGATCTGATCGCCGTGCTGCAGAAGATGGGCGCCATCATCTCCGTCCAGACGGACCGCGTCATCCGCATTGAGGGTGTGCCGGAACTGGTTGGTTTCAACCACCGAGCCCTGCCCGACCGCAACGAGGCGGCCTCCTGGGCATCGGCGGCGCTGGTCACGCAGGGGGACATCTACGTTGAGGGCGCCAACCAGGGCGATCTCACCGCATTCCTGAACACCTACCGCAAGATCGGTGGGGCCTTCGATATCGACGACGACGGCATCCGGTTCTACCACCCTGGCGGCAGCCTCTCGCCGCTGGTGCTGGAGACCGACGTCCACCCCGGCTTCATGACGGACTGGCAGCAGCCCTTGGTCGTTGCCCTGACCCAGGCAGAAGGCGTCTCGATTGTGCACGAGACGGTCTACGAGAACCGGTTCGGCTTTACCGAAGCACTGATCCGGATGGGCGCGAACATCCAGGTGCACCGTGAATGCCTCGGCAGCATTCCGTGCCGTTTCGGCCAGCGGAATTTCCTGCATTCTGCCGTCATCTCTGGACCCACTCAGCTCTCCGGCGCGGAGATCGACATTCCCGACCTCCGCGGCGGGTTCAGCCACTTGATCGCCGCACTGGCGGCCACCGGAACCTCCCGGGTCACCGGCATCGACATCATCAATCGCGGCTACGAGCACTTCCAGTCAAAACTGGAGGGCCTCGGCGCGGACTTCGACGTCGAGTAGGCAGCCATGGGAGCAGCGACCAAAGAGCGGGTGGTCATCGGTGTCCTGGCCGGCGTGGTCCGGCCGGTCTTGAATCTGGTCTTGCGGCGCAACTGGGCAGGAACCGAAAATTTCCCCAGCAACCAGGGAATTATCGTCTGCCCGAACCACAACACGGAGATTGATCCGCTGGTAGTGGGCCACTTTGTCTACAACCAGGGCATCCTCCCGCATTTTCTGGCCAAGGCCTCGCTGTTCAAGATCCCGGTCGTGGGGCAGTTGTTGTCGGGGGCCCGGCAGATTCCGGTCGAACGGAGCAGCTCGGGTGCCAACCGCTCCCTGGCAATCTCCCGTGACGTGCTGGATGAAGGCGGCGCGGTCATCATCTATCCGGAAGGCACGCTGACGCGTGATCCGAATCTGTGGCCCATGCGCGGTCACACGGGGGCCGCCCGGCTCGCCTTGCAGACCGGAGCGCCGGTCATCCCGGTGGCCCATTGGGGAGCCAACGACTTGCTGCCCCGTTATGCCAAGAAACCGAGCCTTTTCCCGCGCAAGACGGCTCATGTCGTGGCCGGCGCCCCGGTCGACCTGTCGGAGTTCGGCGGCATGCCGATCACCAAGACCGTGCTCGACGCCGCAACGAATAGGATTATGGACAGCATTACTGCGCTGCTGGCCGAGGTGCGCGGCGAAGAACCCCCCGCTGTGCGGTGGGATCCTTCTGCCCACGGGCAGAAAACGACCGGCCGGGACTTCGGCGCCGGACCAGCGGTGCACACGGAAGAATTACCGCCAGAGGAGAAGTTGTGACCGAACGCCCCGATCTGCCTGCAACCATTGCAGTGCTCGGAGCAGGAAGCTGGGGCACTACCTTCGCCAAGGTAGTAGCTGACGCACACCCCGAGGTCGAAGTTCGGCTGTGGGCGCGGCGCCCCGAGGTGGCGGAGGAAATCAATACCCAACACCGGAACGCAAAGTACCTCAAGGACATCGTCCTGCCCGGCAACGTTGTTGCTTCCGCAGAGGTGGCCGACGTCGTCGTGGACGCACCGCTGGTAGTGCTGGCCGTGCCGGCCCAGACCCTCCGGCCGCAGCTGGCTTCCTGGAAACCGTTGCTGGATCCGGAGGCAGTGGTGGTTTCGCTCATGAAGGGGTTGGAGCGCGGCAGTGATGCACGCATGAGCGAAGTGATCAAGGAAGAGCTGGGGCTGTCCGACGACCGCGTGGCAGTCATTTCCGGCCCCAACCTGGCCATGGAGATCGCGCGCAAGGAACCAACCGCCTCCGTGGTGGCCTGCACCGATGAAGACGTGGCGCAGTGGATCGCCCGGCTCTGCACCGCGGGTTATTTCCGCCCGTATACCAATCCGGACGTCACGGGCGTGGAGATCGGCGGAATCGTCAAAAACGTTATTGCCTTGTGCGTGGGGATCTGCGACGGCAAGGGCATGGGTGACAACACCAAAGCCACGGTCATCACACGCGGACTGGCGGAGACCACCCGGCTCACCCTCGCCTTGGGCGGGGACGTGCAGACCATGGCCGGGCTGGCCGGGCTGGGCGACCTCGTCGCCACCTGCTCGTCGCCGCTGTCCCGCAACCATACCGCCGGCCGCTTGCTGGGCGAGGGGCTGACGCTTGATGAAGTGTCCGTACAGATGACGCAGACTGCCGAAGGCATCAAGTCCGGCCGTGCGGTGTTGGATCTGGCCACTAAGCTCGGTGTCGACATGCCGATTACCGAGGCCGTGGTGGCCGTCCTCGAGGGGGAGATCGCCGTCGAGGAACTGGCCCCACGGTTATTGGCCCGTGAACTTAAGGCCGAAGGTGAGCTGCAGTGAACCACGAATCCAGCCCGGCCGCGCCGGTGCCAACATCCGGCCGCAAGCCCCGCGTCGCGGTACTTTTCGGCGGACGCTCCAGCGAGCATTCGGTCAGCTGCGTCACCGCCGCCGGCGTCCTAGGTGCCATCGACAAGGACAAGTACGACGTCGTTCCCATCGGTATCGCGCGCAACGGCCAGTGGGTGCAGGTCGCCGATGATCCGGCCCAATGGTCGCTGGCCTCGGGATCCATGCCGGAGATTACCGC
Source organism: Arthrobacter sp. Dra40 (assembly GCF_059091905.1). Taxonomy (NCBI): domain Bacteria; kingdom Bacillati; phylum Actinomycetota; class Actinomycetes; order Micrococcales; family Micrococcaceae; genus Arthrobacter; species Arthrobacter sp. Dra40. The sequence continues at coordinate 47,014 of NZ_JBNHHB010000019.1, read as the reverse complement.
GTCCGCGGACCCGGTCATGTTGGCCAGCCGCGACACCGCTCCGGAGTTGGTGGTAGCACCGGCTGCACAGGTTCCGCAAAGCCTCGGCAACGTGGACGTGGTGCTGCCGCTGCTGCACGGGCCGTTCGGTGAAGATGGCACTCTGCAGGGGCTGCTGGAGATGGCCGACGTGCGCTACGTCGGCGCCGGCGTGCTGGCTTCGGCGGTAGGCATGGACAAGCACTTCATGAAGGTGGTCTTCGAATCGGCCGGCCTCACCGTGGGTCCCTACGTGGTCATCACCGACCGCCAGTGGCAGCAGGACGCCGACGCTGCGCTCCAGCGGGCGGCCTCGCTTCAGTTCCCGGTCTTCGTCAAGCCCGCCCGCGCGGGATCCTCGATGGGGATTACCCGCGTGACCGAGCCATCCGGGTTGCGGTCCGCGATCGAAGCAGCGCGCGAACACGATCCCAAGGTGGTAGTGGAGGCCGGCATCAACGGTCGGGAGATCGAAGTCGCCGTTCTCCAGGGCCGTGGCACCGAACCGACCCGCGCCAGCCTGCCGGGCGAGATTGCGGTACAGCCCGGGGAGCACCAGTTCTACGACTTCGAGGCGAAATACATCGATGGTGCGGCAGCAGCGCTGAGCTGTCCGGCAGATCTGCCGGCGGACGCCACTGAAAAGGTCCGCGAGCTTGCAGCCCTGGCCTTTGACGCACTCGGGGGAGAAGGGCTCTCGCGCGTGGACTTCTTTTACACGCCCGACGGCGAACTGATCATTAACGAGATCAACACCATGCCCGGCTTCACGCCCATCAGTATGTACCCGCAGATGTGGGCCAAGTCCGGACTGCCTTACACCGAACTGATCGACGAACTGTTGTACCTGGCGCTCAACCGCAAGACTGGACTCCGTTAAGCCATAAGCCGGTGGTCGACCAAAAGTGCTTCATTCACTGGTGGTCGACCAAAGGCGCTTCATTCACCGGCGGTCGACCAAAGGCGCTTGCGCCTGCGTGGAGACCCGCCTGCGTGGAGACCCGAGCAGACCTACAACGTGTCCGAGATGCTCAGGCACTTGCGTTTCTGCGGAATCTCCGAGGCTGCCGCGGACAGATCCATCAGTACGGAACTCTCCGCCACGTCGTCGGGCTTGAAAATCAGTTCGGTGGCCGGCGTGCGCCCGTACGTCGTCGCCGTCCAGTAGCCGTTCTCACCCTCGCGCAGCACCCAATCCACGTCATTGACGGAGACACACTGATCGGTTGTCGGACCGGGCACCTGAACTCCGCAGCGCAGGATCACTTGGGACGGGTCCCCCCAAGCGGCGGTGGCTTGGCTGCTGGTCTCGCGGCGGGGGAAGTCGGCCACGTATTGGGGCAGGATCACCATCATCGGGGCGCAGCCTGGGTTGGCGGCATCCGGTGCCGCGTCAACGGTGACGACCGGTGAACATGCTGAGATCAGCGGAATGGCTGCTAGTCCTAACAGACCAACAAAAGCACGGCGTGGCGAAATCAGGCGAAGCATATGTTCCAGTTTACGGTTGACGCAGGCAATGAGGCTAAAATAAACAGGTTGCCTAAGCTGGAAGGTCGATACGTTGACTGATAATTCACACTTCCCGGAGTACGACTCCGGTCGCCGAGTGCGCCAACGCAGGAAGAAGAACCGTCCGGTATTGGTGACGATGCTTTCTCTGTTGGGGCTGGTACTTGTCGCGGCGATCGTCGCCGGCGCGTACGTCATGAACCTGGCGAACACCTTCAACTCAAAGTCGCAGACAATCGAAAATGCCTTTCCCGCGCCTGAAAAGCGTCCGGAGAAAAACGACGACGGGTCGATGAACATCCTGCTGATGGGATCCGACAGCCGGAATGACAGCGGCGAGAATCTTGTGGAAAGCTCGGACGGCAGTCGGTCGGACACCATGATGCTGATGCATATGCCCGCCAACAGGGAATCGGTTTATGTCATGTCGATCATGCGAGACACATGGACTGAGATCCCTGGTTACGGCGAGCACAAGATTAATGCAGCGGCCGCGTTTGGGGGAGTGCCTTTGACCGTGGAAACGGTTGAAGGACTCTTCGACACCCGGGTGGACCACGTGGCAATCATCGACTTCGCCGGATTTAAAGCTTTGACCGACGCCTTGGACGGCGTCGAGATTAACAACCCGATCGCCTTCCAGTCCAGTGGCTCGATGGGTGAAGCCTTCCCGCAAGGCGCGCAGACACTCAATGGCGAATCTGCGCTCAAGTTTGTGCGCGAACGCAAAGCCTTCAGTGACGGCGATTACCAGCGAGTGAAGAACCAGCAGCTTTTCGTCAAGGCCATCATGTCCCGCTTCCTGACGGCCGAAACCTTGACCAATCCGGGGCGTATTGCCGATGTGGTGAGCGACTTCTCGCCGTACATCAGCGTCGACTCAGAGTTTGATGCGGGAGCCGCCGGGTCGCTCGGCGTCAGCCTCCGAAACATCCGAACCCCGGACGTGCACATGTTCACGCTGCCGACGAACGGTACCGGAACCTCTGCGGATGGACAATCGATCGTGGTCAAGGACGAAGCCGCTATTGCCGAGATTGCGGAAGCACTGAAGTCAGACAGAATGGACGATTACTGGGCGACATCCGAAGCAGCCGGTTAGGATCCGCGTGAAACTGGCGAGGACATCCGCTGCAGCGTCGCTTGCTGCGCTCGTACTGTCGGGGGGCGCCATGTCGGCTGCTGCCGCGTCGGATCTCGCCGCGAAGCCGCCAACCGTTCAAAACGAACCGGTGACGAATGAGCCATTGATGCCGGAGACTCCGGTGCCAGTGATGACCGGAGTCCCGTCGGCTCCGCCCAGTCCAGAGCCCACCGTGGACCCAGAGCCAGCACCAGAACCGGCTCCCCAAGACCCGAAGCCCGTTGACCCGGTGCCGGCCGAACAAGATCCTGCCCCAGTCCAGGAGACAGATCCCGGACCCGCGATCGATCCGGTCACGGGATACTACCTCGATCCGGTCTACGGTCTGCCCATCCACCCCTCCACCGGATACTTGATGCACCCGGCCACCGGGCTGTTGTACGTGCCAAACACGGATTACCTCATGGATCCTGTCACGGGGGAATACTTTGACCGGTACACTCTTCTGCCGGTGGAAGGGACGAAGAACCCCGAACCGAAACCAGAGAAATCTGAGCATCGCAAAAAAGACAAGGTCTCTGAATCCACGGCAAGCCCGGAGCCGACGTCGGAACCCACTCCAACTGCAACGGCGGACGCAGCGGCGCGTGAGGGCGGCCCGCCGGTGGCCGGGCAGGAGGAAAGAGCCTCTAGCGGAGGTTCATCCCCCTTAATGCGCGCCGGTGTGGCGGCGGGTTTGATCGCCATCGGCCTTATCTACTACATCCGGTTGCGTAGCGGCCGTAAACCAACATCGCAACACGGCGCGCGTCCGGGCGCGTAGTCCTGTCACTGCACACCCAGTCTCAATTTTAGGGGGAGCTCTTCGTGCGGATCATGCTCTTGACCCATTCATACACACCGGAAGTGAGCCCGCCGCAACGTCGTTGGTCCCAGTTCATTACCCATTTCCGCCAGCGCGGCTGGGACGTCGATGTTATTGCGCCGATCGCCCACCTGCCCGAAGGCCGCAGGACTTTCCCGAAGGATCAAGCGGGCCGGGCCTTCCGCCGCCATACCGGTGCCCACGGCGAACGGATCCGCAGGGTGCCCTTCCTACCGCACCGGGCCACCCGGCTAGGCAGGCTCGCTAATCACGCGTTTTCGGCGGCCTGCTCCATACCCGCTGCCATGATGGGGCGCCGGCCCGATCTGCTCATTGTGACGGTGCCGAGCCTGCCCATCCTCGGCGCCGGGTTCGTGATTGCGAAACTGCTCAAGGTCCCGCTGGTCGTGGACATGCGCGACGCCTGGCCGGACCTTGCGCGTGACGCCCGGCTGGTCCAAGGCGGGGCCAAGAGCCTCGTCGAAAAGGCAATCATTGCCGTCCAAGACCGTGCGGATCTCGTTGTCACCGTGACCTACGGCTTCGCCGAAACCCTGCGCGAGCGCGGTCTCAAGAACGTGGCCACGGTCACCAACGGCGTGGATCTGGAGTTCATTGAGGAACTGCCACCACGGCCCACAGACCCGTCCCGCCTGGAAGTGGTTTATCTTGGCAATCACGGGGAGAGCCAGAGACTGGAAGTCGTGGTTAGAGCTGCGGCCTTGGTGGGAGACAAGGTGCAACTCACCATGGTGGGCCACGGCGTCGAGCGTAAGCACCTGATCCAGTTGGCAACCGAACTGGACGCCCCGGTCGAGTTCCATCCACCCGCCAACCGGACCGCAGTGATGGAGTACTACCGCCGGGCGGATACCTGCGTAATATCTCTCCGCGATGACTGGAAGTCTTTTGACACCACCATCCCCTCCAAAACCTTTGAAGTGTTGGCTCTTGGCCGTCACGTGACCGGTATTGTGCGCGGCGAGGCCAAGAAGATCCTCGAGGACTCGGGCACCGGCGACGTTGTCCCGGCGCAGCCGGAGGCCGTGGCGCAGCTGTGGCGGGACCTGTTCGATGACCGGTCTCGCCTGGTGACCGGCGGCACCGGACGGGAATGGTTGCGCAATAACGCCAACGTTCCCACGCTGGCGGCCGCCTATATGGAACTGCTCGAAAGCGTAGCCGCGCCAACTGCGGCTACAACAACCGCGACGCTGGCCGCCCAATGACCGTTCGGCAGCTGCTGGGCAATGTCCGCTTGGCTGCGGCCACCGTCCGCCAGCACCTGGGCGACGATCCGATCGTCCTCGCGCTTCAGGTTTCCCGGCGGCTGCCGGCCCGGCTGGTGCAGCCGCTGGCCCGACGGGTCGCCCGGACGCATGGCAGGGGCGTGCTTCCACCGCTGGGCGCGTATATCACCGGTGACCTTGACTCCGCCCGCAAACGGCTTCAGTCGGCTGCCGAGGCCGGGGCTGCCGGCAGTCGGGCACGGCGACTGGCGGACGTGGCCACTGCGGCCGGCATGACCGAGGAAGCGGACATGCTTCTGCTGAATGTGCCTTCCGGTATCGCCGGTCGCAGCGGTACCGTGGCCAGGCGCCGCTGGTACGACGGCGATATGACCGGGGCCGTGGCGGCGCTGGGCGGTGGCGCGCGCAGGGAACAGCGCCAGCAGCACCAATTGGCCAGCGAGCTGAAAGTCTTCACCGGTTGGACACCCCAGCTGGCACCGGTGGACGGTTACGTACCGGAAGCCCGGACGGTGCTGCATCTGCTGACCAATTCCCTGCCGCATACGGGGAGCGGTTATGCCCAACGCTCGCATTCTCTCCTGAAAGCCCAGCGCGACCTCGGCTGGAGGGTCCATGCCGTTACCCGGACGGGCTATCCAGTGCAGGTGGGGCGTCTGTTCGCGCAGGAGAAGGACGTGCTCGATGGCGTGGTGTACCACCGGGATCTGCCCGCCACTTTGGCGCTTGGTTTCGACGAACGCCTCCAACAGCAGGCGGAGCGACTACTGGAACTCGCCCTGGACATCCGGCCGGCCGTTCTGCACACAACCACCCACTTTGTGAACGGCCTGGTGGCTGCAGCAGTCGCGGGCGCGTTGGGAATCCCCTGGGTATATGAGGTCCGTGGCCAGCTGGCAGATACGTGGGCATCTACTCGGGGGCCAGGAGCACGGGCCAGCCAGCGTTACACCCTGTTCCGGGAGCGCGAAACAGCCGTCATGCACCAGGCAGACGCAGTGGCCACACTCGGGTCAACGATGAAAAGGGATATCCTAAGCCGGGGGCTAAGCTCCGAAAGGGTGATGCTTCTGCCCAACGCCGTCGGAGATAGCTTCCTCACGGAGCCGAACGTGCCGAGGGAAGCCCGACGTCGACTGGGTCTGCCTCAGGACGGGACGTTCATCGGGACCGTCAGCAGTCTGGTTGATTATGAAGGCCTCGATGATCTGCTCAAGGCCTTCGCCCTGCTGGCCGGTGAATATCCAGACCTCAAGTGCCTGATTGTGGGGGATGGCGTAGCGGCACCTAGGCTGAAAGGCCTCGCTGCGGAACTGGGCGTCGCGGCGCGAGTGCTCTTCCCGGGACGGGTGCCACGGAGCGAAGCACACCTGTACCACCAAGCATTGGATGTTTTTGTTGTGCCACGAAAGGACCTTGAGGTGACACGTAGCGTCACTCCGCTCAAGCCGGTAGAGGCGATGGCCTCTGCTCGGCCCGTCGCTGCCAGCGATCTGCCCGCCCTGCGCGAGATTATCTTGGCCGACCGCACGGGATCACTGTTCAAGGCCGGCGACCCAGCGGACCAAGCTGCTGTTGTCGGGACATTAGTGGCGGATGCCGGACTGCGCACGGAGATGGGAAAAAAAGCTCGGGCATCCGTGTTGGAAGAACGTACTTGGGCAGCCGATGCGGCGGCTCTCGATCAGCTGTATACCGACCTAGGTGATCGATGACCGTGACTGAAACTAGACCACAGACAATCCATCCCGCACCAAACCAGGCGACGGTCACAGTTCCGGTCAGTCTGAAAAAACTGCACCGGATCGGCGCGCGCCCTGACTTCACCGACTACCTAGTCCAGCTCTGGGACCGGCGGCAGTTCATCCTCTTCGACGCACAAGCCCGCGTGCAGTCCGCCAACGACAAGGACAAGCTGGGCAGCCTGTGGCTGATCCTCACTCCGCTGTTCAACGGACTGACGTATTATTTCATCTTCGGCATGCTGCTGGGCACAGGTCGGGGTATCGACAATTTCGTCGGTTACCTTGTGATCGGCATTTTCACCTTCCAAGTCTCCGCCGGCGCAGTTCTGCAAGGTGCCCGCAGCCTGGTATCCAATGAATCGGTAATCAAGGCCTTCACATTCCCCCGCGCTGCTTTGCCAATCGCGGTGAACCTGCGGGAGTTGCTTTCGTCAATTCCGTCCACCATCGTCATGCTGCTTATCGTGCTGATGGCTGCTCCAGTAGAGGAGATCACTTGGCGATGGCTCTTGGTCATTCCCGCCGTTCTCCTGCAGCATCTATTCAACCTCGGCATCGGCATGCTTCTAGCCCCGTTCCTCTACAAAGTCCATGACATCGGAAACCTACTCTCCTTCGTAATGCGCTTGTGGATGTACGGCTCAGCGATTTTCTACAGTCTGGACCGATTCAAGGACTACCCTGCTTTGGTTACGGTCCTTGAAGCTAACCCCTTGTACATCGTCATCGACATCATCCGAGATTCCGTCCTTTATGCCAGCACACCAAGCTGGCAAAGCTGGGCAGCGTTGACCGCTTGGGCCTTGGGCCTACTGTCGATCGGATTCTTCGTTTTCTGGCGTCAGGAGGAATCATATGGCCGTGTCCGCTAGCGGTGTCCGTTGGGACGCCGAGCCATCCGTCGTGGTCGACCAAGTGGACGTTCACTACCGCACGAAACGGGACGCATCACCGAACGGTCCCTCGGGCCTTGGACTCTTAGGTGGTATCCGACGCCGAATGAATCCGTCCGGAAGCGCGGTGAAACATGCCTTGCACCAGGTCAGTTTCGTTGGCTACAAGGGCGATTCCATCGGGATCGTGGGTCGCAACGGATCTGGAAAGAGCACTCTAATGCGCGTTCTGGCGGGCCTGACACTGCCGACCGGCGGCGCGGTATATGCCCAGAGTCAGCCAGTACTGCTCGGTGTGAACGCAGCCCTGATCGCTTCTCTCTCCGGCGCGCAGAATATTCGCCTTGGTTGCCTAGCGATGGGCATGCGTGACGACGAAGTGGATAGCAAGTTTGCGAGCATCGTCGAAATGTCCGGACTCGAGGACGAGATTAACCATCCGATGAACACGTATTCCTCGGGCATGGGGGCGAGGCTTCGTTTTGCCATCGCCTGCGCAGTGGACCCGGAGATCCTGCTTATAGACGAAGCGCTGAATACCGGCGACGCTCAGTTCAAGCAGCGTTCCAAGCAGCGCATGGACGTTATCCGCGAGCAGGCTGGGACCGTTTTCCTCGTCAGTCACAGCCTCGGGACCATCAAAGACAACTGCAATCGATGCATTTGGCTGGACAAAGGAGACTTTGTGATGGACGGTACACCTGAGGACGTGACCAAGGAATATCACAACTTTGTCTGGCGCATGACCGAGGGCAACAAGGACTACGGCATGCGGATTCGAAATGAAATCATGTCCAGCCGCCCCCATCTGCAGATGGAGCTGCTTGAGAGCGGTTGGCGGAGCGCCAAGGCCGGCAGCAAGTGACGGCCTTCTCTAGCGCAGCATCCGTGAGGCGTGCGCTCTGGCATGTGCGCCACGGCGGAGTGGCGGCACTGCGGGAGCACCTACTGCGCCAAGACCCTGTTGCGGCTGGTCCTCGGATATTGCCCGTTTTATCACGGGTTGTGCTCGACCCAATCCGCCGGGGCCGTCCCAAGATAGAACCCGCGGAATTGGGTACAGCAATTCCAACCAACACCGCAGTGCACGCCGGCGTTGTTCTGGACGAGTTCTCCCTGGCTGGATTCGAATGGGAATGGCGCTGCACGCCCTTGCGGCCCGGCCTGAGTCATACTCAAGTAGCTGAACTCGGACTGGACCTGGTGCTCATCGAGTCGGCGTGGGCCGCGAACGGCGGTGCGTGGCGTCACAAACTCTTGGGAAGCAATGGGCCGTCACCGCAAATCCGTGAGTTGATCGCGGTCGCAAAAGACTTGGATCTCCCGGTCGTCCTGTGGAACAAGGAAGATCCACCGCACTACAAGGACTTCCTGCCATTGGCCCAACTTTGCGATTACGTCTTCACCACCGACGAGAATATGGTGGCGCAATACTGCGAAGACCTGGGGCACTCCAATGTGGCATGCTTGCCGTTCGCGGCCCAGCCGAAGATTCATAATCCAGTACGGCCACGACACGGTTGGCAAGCTCGGGACGTGGCCTTCGCGGGCATGTATTTCGCCCATAAGTACCCGGAACGGCGCGAGCAGATGGATATCGTCCTTCCCGGTGCCGCTGAAGCCTGCAACGGGCGGGAATTCAGGTTCGACATCTTCTCCCGCGAGCTGGGCAAAAAGTCCGAGTACCAGTTCCCGAAGCCCTTGGACAAATTTGTCGTTGGCTCCCTGAGCTATCCGCAGATGCTCACCGCCTCCAAGGCATACAAGATCTTCCTTAATGTCAATTCAGTAGTGGGATCTGCCACCATGTGTTCGCGGCGGATCTTTGAGATGACGGCTGCAGGCGCGACCGTTGTGACCACACCAAGTCCCGCAGTAGATCACTTTTTTCCTGAAGGAGAATTGCCCGTAGTCCGCGGCAGGGAGGACGCAGCTAACGCCATCCGCGCTTTGTTGAAGAACCGCGAATACGCCGAGCGGCTCGTCCATCGTGCTCAGCGCCGAATTTGGTCGGGACATACGTACCGCCACCGGGCTGAGCAGGTCCTGCGGGCTGTTCGTCCGGAATTGGCAGCCGGAACCGACAATCCGATGGTATCCATCCTGGCCTCAAGTATCCGGCCTGGCCAGATGGACCATGTCATTGAGGGCGTTGCCTCACAGCGAGGTGTCACGGTGCAGCTGATCTATGGTGCCCATGGGTTCGCCGTAGACAATGATCTGTTCCAGCGGAAGTGCCGTAAAGCAGGAATCAAAGACGCCGTAGCCGTTCAAATTCCCGCTAATGTGACTTTGGGGGAGTGCCTGAACCTCCTAGCCGGGCGAGCTGCCGGCGACTTCGCCGCGAAGTGGGATGATGACGACCTCTATGGCCCGTGGTACCTGTTCGATCAGCTGCAGGCGCTGAACTATGCCGATGCTGACGTTGTCGGAAAAAGAGCTCATTACATGCATCTGCAAGGTCCGAATGTCACCGTGTTGCGAAATTCACAATTCGAACATCGTTACTCGCACTTTGTTGCGGGTCCATCGCTGGTTGCGCGCCTGTCCACCTTTCTTGAGCATCCATTTCCGGCAGTTAGCCGAGGCGAGGACACGTCATTCCTGCGAAGTGTTCTAGAATCGGGAGGAAGGATCTACGCCTCAGACCGATTCAACTACTGCCAAGTGCGTGCCGCAGACCACACAAAGCACACCTGGCAGGTAACGGCCAACGAGTTGCTCGCATCGTCTGCCATCAAGTTTTCCGGAAATCCCGTCGAACAGATTTTTTTGTAAGGGGTTCATTTTGGTGAACGAAACCTTTGACCTGGCCGTCATGGGGTACATCGGCCTGGAGACAGCGGCGACCGTTGCCAGCCAAGGCAAATGCGTAGTGGGCGACGAGCATGAATCTCCGGCGGTTGACGTAGTCCCAATGCTCTCTATAACCACTCCGGGCGCTGAGCTGGCCGCCATATCAGCAGCTGTTCTAGGCAAGTAGGCATGTCGATGACAGACATAGGTGTAGGGTCCAGCGTCAACGAAAAGGTACTGCAGTGGCAGCTCGAAGCTGACTTGCCAACTGCCACCATCCAACAACCCCGTCAATCCTCCAAAGGGACTTTGACGGTCGTGGTGGATGCTCGTGCCACAGACGCACGGGCTGCCGCACTAACCATCACTTCTATCTTCTCGGGCAGCGTGCAGCGCTCCTTCCTCCAGGTGCTGATGCCGGAATCCGCGGACTCGGTCTTGCTGGAGCAATGGCTAGCGTCGGAAGCTGACGTCCAATTCATCCGCGGCGTGGAAGAGATCCTTGCTGGGGATCAGTACTTGCTGGTCTGCCCCGCGGGCGTGGTGCTAGGAACCTACTCAATTGAGGCCGCCGTGGAAGCGGCAGAACAAACAGGCGCCAGCCTGCTGCGCGCACTTGTCGACGGTATGCCGGGCACCTTGGAACTCTGGAAAGCTGCGGCGCTTGGCTCTCCAGTGTCTCTGCCCGGAGCGGAGCTAGCCATCAGGAAGCAGGGCGGCGAGCGGTGGGTTTCAGGTGCCAGCCTAGGCGCCCACGCCTATGACCGCCCCGCGCCCAAACAGTTCCTCCGCAAAGGTAAGGCTGGAACCTTTGATTTGCATGTGGTGGTGAAGGACCTGAAAGATCCTACGACGCGGCTCGATTACGAGCTCCAAATGCGCAGGCTTGAAACGGAATTGGCCCGGGTCAAGCGCCACCGTTGGCAGGCCGCTACACGCGACGCCTCTCCGGGCACGGCTGCAAGGTCGCTCCACGCACTCCGGAAGGGGCCCCGGTACCTTGCATCGCGGGCTGCGGCCCGTCTCCGACATCTCCACGTGAGGATGAAATAGAGGTGGTGCTTGCTAATACCTTGGTTGGCAGCCTTGACTTCCCGCTTCCCCAGCTGGCCCGGGGTCTGAGGCTCGGTCCGAAGGCCTTTGCATGGACCTTCGAAGACATCACGGATCCGCAGAGCATTGCGTCCGCTTCGGTAACGCAACAACGATGGCACGACAATTTTGTACTCGCGGCACCTTCGGTAGCCCAGGCACGCCAGTGGCTGCCCCTGCTAACCGTGTCCGGCAAAGCTCACCGTGTCCACCTGGTGCTGCGGAATGACGGCGAAGCGCATCAGGCGCCGTCACGGCACACGGTCGCCCAATTGCGTGCCGGACTGATGGTCTCGTCGTTGGCAATGCCGGACGGATACGCCGCCATTACCGTGGCCGCGGACAAGTGGGTCGACGTCCACCGCGCGGTGGCGGCGGCGTTGATGCACGTGGAGGAAGGGCGCCCCGGTTCGGTGCTCCAGGGCCTGCGGGTAGGTATAACGGATCCGGCCCACGTGGCCTGGGCAGCCGGCGACCCCTTGGCTCAGTCGCTCTGCGCCGAACTGCTTGAACCCGCCGACGAGGACATCTTTCCGGTGGACTTTGTTGTGGCGGACAACAAGCCCGAAATCGCCTCGGTTCGAAAACCGGCCGGCTTCATCCTCCCTGCGGAGGGGCTGGCGGATTACAGCGGATGGTCCATGGCACTGCCGCCGGTGGACGTGCGCTGCGTGTCGCCGCGCGGTTTCAACCCGCATCCGGCTCGTGGCAAAGTGCATGCGGGCTTTGATCCGCGTGGTGGCGTGAGCTTCACCGACACCGATTCCTCCGCTAGCGCTGGGCATGTTGCATCACTCGGCCCGGGAGAGCCGCTCAGTGAACGCACCATTGGGGCCTTGCGCCCCTACAGTTACGTGGATGTCGCCGCGATCCTCCGCGCCGCGGACCAACGTGCCGCCGCCGTCGTAATTTCAAGCTTGGCCACGGCTGGCGTCCCGCTTCTGACAGCGGGCGACACTGCTGCCATGCGCCTGCTCGGCCCGGACCTCACTGCTGCCATTGTGGCGTTTGACGCCCAGGACACAATGCTGCTGCGCGAATCCAAGTCAATTGACATGCGCCGGCTGGCGTTGGGACTGTTCGAACCGGCCGCCCGCTGGAATCACTGGGCTGCCACGGCGGGAATGCCTTCGCATGAGCCCGAGACGATCAGCGTAGTGCTGGCCACCCGTCGGGCCGATCGCGTCCGTGAAGCGGTGCAGCAGATCGAGCGGCAGGACTGGCCCGCCGTGGAAATCGTGCTGGTGCTGCACGGCATCGATCTTCCGGATGCCGAGCTGGAGCAGCTGCGCATGGACTGCTCGCTTGATCTGGTGGTCCGCAAAGCCGGACCCGAGATGGTCTTGGGAGAGGTGCTGAACCTTGGCGTCGGAGCCGCCAGTGGGGATCTCATCGCCAAGATGGACGACGACGACTGGTACGGGCGGCACCATCTGCGGGACTTGATCCACGCACGCCGCTACTCCGGCGCGGTGCTCACCGGCAGCCAAGTCGAGTTCGTTTACCTGGAGGATCTGGACATTCTGACCAGGCGTCCCTCCGAGGGAGAGCGATACTCCGACCATGTGGCCGGCGGCACCATGTTGCTTTCCAAGCGCGACCTAGCCGACGTAGGCGGCTGGCGGCCGGTGCACCGGGCGGTGGACCGCTGCCTGCTTCAGGCCGTGGATGCCGCCGGCGGCAGCATCTACCGCAGCCACGGCCAGAACTACGTGATGCACCGGTACAGCGATGCCCCGGGCCATGGAGGGCACACATGGGCTCCGGAGACGGAGACCTTCCTCCAGAATTCCAGCGAGCAGTGGGACGGGTTTGTCCTGCCGCCGCAGATCGACGCCGAGGACATCCGCTACCGTCCCCCTGGCCGACAGACCGGGCTGTCCAGCATTTTCAGCACGCCAGCACCAGGCCTGCCAACCAGCATCCCAGCAACGGGAGGGCACATATGACGGCTCCGGCAACCAGACGTCAAGGCCGCCGCCAGCGGATGGCGCGGGTGGCCGTCCCCATGGCCGGCCTGCTGGCGCTGGCGGCCGCTGTTCTCGTGCTATTCGGGCTGATTCTTGACTCCGTGAACATGCTTCTGCTGGCAGTAATTCTGCTGGTGCTGCTGGTTGGAGCCGGCATCGCCGTCTCCTACCGCCGTCTTGCACAGATCTCGGTTTCCACCAGGGAAATTTCCCGGCAGTCCTCCCGTTATCTGCGCTCAGCCGGACTGGAACCGGATTCTCTCGCTACGTTCCCCCAGTTCGGTGCCTTGGGATGGTTTCAAGAGCACAGCCCGCTGACGACGACACAAATTCTGCAACGCCTAACCCGGATGCGGTCGATCCAGGGCCGTGACCTCCTGAGTCTGAAGGCGACCAGGGGGCGCTGGAGTTGGTCCTCGCTGGAACGCGCGCTGGAAAGTTATAGGCTCGGCGGTAACGCCCGCTTGGATGTGGAGCGGCACTTGCTGGCTGCAGCAGGACTTCCACTGGCCCAACTGGCAGACCTATGTTTTCGTCAAAGCGTTAGCCCGTTGGACCAACTCAACGCTGGCACCATGTACCAGTTGGTACTTAGGGCTCGCGGCACGGAGCTATTCGCGGGCAGCAGCCGTGCTGGTTTTCTCTTAGAGTCTCTGGCCGAGACTGGCCAGTTTTCGGAAGCCGAACGTCTGTTACCGCTCTTCGAACCCGAGGACGACCGTCAGCATGACGTGGCACTCTTTCGTGCAAACTTCCGTAACCCGTTCCGGCGCACCGACTTAAACTTCGACAAGTGGCTGGAACTTATCAACGTCGTCTACCGTGCAGAGGGTCTGGCTGAGCTGCGACTAGTTCCGGGAGAGGGGGAGCCGTTCCTTCGCTTGACCACCGTTGAGGCTCCCACCATCGACGACGGCCCGCTGGTGAGCATTCTGATGCCCGTTTACAAGCCGGACGAATACACCGACCTCGCCGTCCGCTCGGCACTGGAACAGACCTATCGGAACATCGAGGTCATTATCGTCGACGACGGCTCCGGCGAGGAATACCAGCCCCAGCTGAGCCGCTGGGCGAGTCTGGACCCCCGAGTGACCGTAGTGTCCAATCCGGTGAACTCGGGGGCGTATACCTCCCGCAACATGGCCTTTCAACGGGCCCAAGGTGAGTTCGTCACAATTTTCGATGGCGACGATTGGCAGCACCCGCAGAAGATCGAGCGCTTGGTCGCAGCCGCCGCACAGCAGACAAACCACCGGCTCGTCTCCGCACCGTGGACCCGCGTCAGTCCTGACCTGTACTTCCACTACCGTGGCTGGCGAGGCGCGTTCATTACGCCCGCCCACGTCTCCACCCTGTTCCCTACGGCCACAATTCGCGAAAAGCTTGGTTATTGGGACACGGTTCGCAAGGCCGCAGACGGCGAATTCATCCGGCGCTACCAGCTCATGGTCAATCCCGAGGACGCCTTCGAAGTAAGCCAGGCACCGCTCACGCTGTCCCTGGTCACCGACTCCAACCTTTCGGTGGAGGACTTCCGCCTCGGCTTCAGAGTCCCGGACCGGAGCGCCTACCGCGAATACTACGGTCGCTGGCACCGGCAGATCGAGGCCGGCAAGCACAATGGCTACCTGCCCTTCCCGCTACCGGAAAGGGCCTTCGCCGCCCCCGGCAAGTACCTTCCCGTCCCGGAACACAGCAGGGAAATTGACGTTCTGCTCGTCGGGGATTTCAGTTCCGGTGGGGAGGAGTCGTCGCTGCTGCTTGGTCATGTAGAGGCGTCGCGGCGTCTAGGCCTTACGGTGGGTGTGCAGCACAAATACAGTCTGGGACGCGATGCGTCCTTCGGTCCCGCGTTCACCGACCACTACCTGGAAGCCTTTCGCAGTGGAGACTTGCAGCGGGTTGAGATCACGGATGTTGTGGCAGTCAAACTGGTCCTGATCTATGATCCGACTGGATTCCAGTTCCACAGCGCACTGCTTTCTAACGTCGAGGCAGAGCAGGTGGCAATCCTTATTCAACACGCCCCCGAATCCGATACCGGGCACCATTACGAGGTGACACCGGTGGCCGAAAACGTGCGTAAGGCATTCGGCCGTCATCCGGTGTGGCTTCCACTGACGAGTGCAGTTTTTACTCGCGTTCAACCGCTGGTTCCAGAGGCAATGCTGGCTTCAAAAGGATGGAAGGAGCTCCAGTCAACGCTTGTCAACGGCGGGGACGAGTGGCCTTCCATTGATAGGATTGTCCAGTTTGCGGGTTTGCGAGAAGCACATCTTGAGGGGATCAATGCGGGCGAATAAGACGGAGTGGGACGAGCGGAATGCCGTTGCCATCCGCTACATCGACCATGCCAAGGCGATTGACCATGCCGTCGACGAGGACCTTGAATACGTCGTTTCTTCGTCGCAAGACGACGGACTCCCCATGTGTGCGCTTTATACGCCGAGCGAGTCCGAAACCTTAGTCGTTTCCTTCCACGGGTCGCTGCAGCGTTCTAAATACCAGCTTCCCCGCTTTGAGTGGCGCAAGACGCTGGGCGAGTTGGACGCAGGCAAACTGTTGATCGCCGATACGACGTTGGAGCTCAACGAGACGATGCCGCTGGGTTGGTACATCGGCACAGCCGAACAGAACTTGAGTGACGATATCGCGGCTATGATCCGCCAGATCGCGGCCGACGGAGGCTACAACCGCGTCATACTCACTGGCTCCAGCGGCGGTGGCTACGCCTCGCTGGCAGTCTCCCGCCGGCTCCCGGGAACAGCTGCAGTGTGCTTTTCCCCGCAAACCCGCGTCGGGGACTATTACAAATGGGTGTACAAAGCCCTAATCCGGGCCGCGTTCCCGGACTTCGCGTCGATTGACGCAGTCGAGGCGCAGTTCCCCGAATCAGTCAACCTCCGCCGCCTTTACGCCGAGCCGGATATCGATAACTTTGTGCGCTACGTTCAGAACTCCAACGACGCCAGGCATCTGAAAGCACATTACACGCCGTTTGCCGAGGCGAGGGGAGTCGACCCGACCACCGGCGGCGTCGATGCGTCCGGGCGCGTGCGTTTGGTGCTGGAGTCAATGCAGCAGGGCCACCAGCCGCCCTCCAGGGGACGTTTTCTTCGGCATATCAGCGACGCGCACGAAGAATTCTTCGGCTGTGCGATCGGACGTGTGGATTAGTGAAGATGTTCGTTGGGGTGAGGACACAATCCGGAGCAATCATTCTGAATACTTGCCTGGGCTCTGTATTCTTCGTTTGGTTGAGCTTGACGTGACAGATTCTACGAATTTGGTTGAGAACGATGTCGATGAGGCCTTGGGTGACTGCGCGTGAGCAGATTCCGAGTCGCACTCTCGGCCACCTCCGGCTTTGATAGCCTTTTGTGTTTCCGTCGCCACCTACGGCGCATCACTAGATTGCAGGGTTTATGAAATTCAAGATTGTCAATTACCGGGCCGATCGGATCAGCGGCTGGGTTTACGAGCCGGACGCCGATCAGGGCAATGCGGTCTTGGACGTCGTGGTCAACGGGGAAACAGTATCAGCCCTCACCTGCAACATCTTCCGAGACGAACTCCCGGACGAGGAGTTCCGCACCCGAAATGTGGGTTTTCTGGGCAACTTGCCCCCGCAGTTCTGGACAGGTGAAGAGCACGACGTCGCCCTGATCCACCGCGGGACAGGCAATGTCCTCGCACGGAAGATGATCAGTACAGAGGATTCCCGGATCGCCGGCACAGAAGGTCTTAGTGCCGATTTCATGGTCACCCCGCGGGGCCAAGTGGCCGGGTGGACAAGCGTTGAAAATCAGCCGGCCTATGCCCGGGTGACCGTGGACGGCAAGGTCATTGACCAAGCGCGAACCGACCGACGTGCCCTTCCGTGGAAGCGCGAGACGGTGAAGTTCAACGGCCCCGTCGGTTTTTTGCACGGGGCCCAGATTCCTTCCGAGTTCTTCGACGGTCAAGTACACCGCGTCCAGATTTTCGCTGGGGGAGAGCCACACGCTCCCGTGTCCGTCTTGGATCAGACACTGGAACTTGCCGCAGAGCATAGCGACACCGCAGCCCGCGAAGCTCAGCGACTCCTGCACGGTGCGCCCGACACCTCCTCCACCTGGCTCAAGCACGCCCAGACTCGACCCGAGATCCGCGTGGCGCATGTGGCATTGACGGAATGCTATGCCTCGATCACTTTGACGGGCCAGACGCAGCACCGGCGGCTGGTGCTGCGTCTGGGGGAGGCAGAGGTGATCCTCCACGCGCTCACCGAACCGCCTGAAGGTGATCACGAGGCCGAGGGGACACAGCGCTACGCCAGCGAGATCCCCCTTGAGGGACGGTTCACTGATTACATGCCACTGTTCACGCCCGGAGCCGAAGTCGGCAACACCTTTGACCTCCGCTTAGGAGATGCTACTGGCCGCAGGCCCGCGGGTCTTCCCGAGAGGATCGTTCAGGGCGCCGGCGGGGAGTTTTTGCTCTCAGAGACTGTTCTCGACGGCGGGGTCTTCACCGGGTGGGCATTCCACACAGCCGGTCTCGATTTCCCCGTGGAGGTCGTCCTGCGTGAAGTCAAGGACACAAAAGAGGCGGACATCCACCGATCCCCGGCTGTCTTGAAGAATAAGCACGCCCGGCTGCAGCATGGCATCCGCCGTGCGGGATACGCGCTGGCGCTGCCTTCCTCAGTTCTTGAGCGCCGTATGGCCCATCTGCGCCTTGTTGCGGTTCACCCGCAGGGGGAGCGGGTGCTCTGGGAGGACCGCTCCTTCTCGGCAACCGACAGTTTCTTACTAGATCAGGCGCTGCAGGCGTCATCCTCAGTTCATGCAACTAAGCTTCTGAGCAATGCAAGGCGAGCTGACCGTCGGGATTTTGTTGAATCTTTTCTAGGGACGTATAAGCAGGCCCGAGCCGATATCAGCCTGGAAGAGCTCGAAGCGGCCCTCGTCTCCCAGAAGCAGAGCGCCGGCGCCGTGCTGGAGCCTGCGCGTGGGGCGATCTGGTACTGGGTTCAGGAGCTACGCGCCAATCCAGGTCGGCTCCAGTGGTTCACCACCAACGCGATCCGCAACCGCAATGGCGGGGCCCGCGATGTCCTCGCCTACGCTGCCTCCAAAGGTCGCTATGACTTTGACCAGCTCCATGGAATTCTCGAGTCCTATCGCGCACAGCTCTTCCGAGAGCCCGCTGCCAGGATGCTGAGGGAGAAGCACTGGAAATCCGGGGTGCTCGCCATAGCTCGGTTCCTCTTCGCCGCTCCTCGAGATGAGACCGATCAGCTCGATGCTCTGACCCTGTACTCCATGCTCGAAGAATGGCACGGACTGGAGGACATCACCGGCGCCGATCGCGCCTTCTATGGAGATCTCCTACGGTGGCGCGGAGAGTTCGAGGAATCCGCCAGGGTCCTCACAGCCGAAGATCGCGATACCGAACATGACTACTCACAAAACCTCTTGGCGCTCAACGCGGTCAATCCCAACGTGACGGGCATCCCCAGCTATGCCGGCGCCTGGCTGGCCGGCTTTAATGAGCTGCTCGAAGAAGACGGCGTTGCCCCGATCTCGATGCACGGAGACGGCGTAAGCTTTTTCAACGTCAGCACGGACCTGCCCCCAGCCACTGTGGATCGGGACGCACCCCTGGTGACCGTGATCATGCCGATATACGAACCCAGCGCCGCAACCAACATTGCGGTGGATTCCCTATTGCGGCAGACCTGGCGGAAGCTCGAGATCATCATGATCGATGACTGCTCACCCGAGCAGGATGCCGACGGCTACCCCACTCCGTACCGGCAGCAGCTGCAGGACCTCGCTGCACGTGACCCCCGCATTCGTCTGGTGCTCAGTGAGGTGAACCGTGGCTCCTACTCCGTGCGCAATGAGGCTTTGGATCTCGCCACTGGCGATCTGATCACCGTCGCCGATAAGGACGACTGGCACCACCCCCAGCAGATCGAGCTGCAGGTTCGCGACTTTTTGGCAGACCCCGAACGTGTGGCGAATATGACCAATTGGGTGCGCGTGGACGAACAGCTTACTCTGGTGCTCCGTTCCGCCACGGGACGGGTGGTCTACCCCTCCATGGCCTCATTGATGTTCCGACGCGATCCAGTGCTGAAGGAGCTCGGCTACTGGGACACCGTCCGCAAATCCGGGGACTCAGAGTTCAAGAGCCGCATCGAGAACTACTACGGCATCAGCGTGGAACCGATCACCAAGGCGCCCCTGGCTTTCGCTCTCATGGACGGCGCAAACCTGACTCGTGATGACATGGGTGTGGGCTACCTCGCTCCGGAACGCCGGGCCTACCTTCGTGGCTATAAGAGTTGGCATCGCGAGATTCGGGAATCCGGCGAATCACCGTATATGCCGAAGGCACTGGAAGAGCGGCGCTTCGTCGCCCCGGCCGCTTACCTGCCAGGAGCTCGCCCGGAGGGGCCCGCCCAATATGACGTGGTCTTCGCCTCGGAGTTCGGTTTCCTCGCCGGCAACTCCACTTCGCTCTTCAACGAGATCTCGGTCTGTCTGGGCGCTGGCCTCCGGGTCGGTGTGATCCCGTTCCAGAACGGCCTAATCCCCTCGGCTTCCAAGCGGCAGTTCAGCCGCAAAATTGATGACTTGGTACTGACTGGCCAAGTGGACCGGCTGTCCCTGGACACCGCAGCTGAGACTGACCTTCTCGTTGTGCGGTGGCCCACCGCGGTTCAGGTCGTGCCGGATGTGAGAGCCGGCTTGAAGCCCAAAAAGGCAGTCATAGTCTCCAATCACCCGCCGTTTGAACCGAGCGGAGAACGGCGCAGCTATGACATCGGCGTGGTCACCCGCAATATCGAGGGACTTTTCGGCGTGCGGCCTCTATGGGCCCCGCAGAGTGAGCAGATCG
The DNA here is from genome assembly GCF_059091905.1 of Arthrobacter sp. Dra40. NCBI lineage: Bacteria > Bacillati > Actinomycetota > Actinomycetes > Micrococcales > Micrococcaceae > Arthrobacter > Arthrobacter sp. Dra40. The sequence goes on along the minus strand of NZ_JBNHHB010000019.1, from coordinate 26,898 downwards.
GCGCCATGATCGCGCCTCTTATGCCCGCGTCAGACCTGACAAGCTTCTCGTGGAAGGGCATCATCGAGCTCAAAGAGCAGGCGGGCCACAACCGATACCGGGCGGGCCGGCCTACCATAGGGCGGCACGCGCGTGATGACGCCGCAAAGTGGCCCTCCGACCGACAGGTCTTTAAGCATGTCTACCCGGCCGACGGCCCTACGAATGTCTGCATACTCGGTGGCACCAAGGTGCCTGTGCAGAAGGGCTTCCTCTCGCGGAATCCGCCCTCTTGGGAGATCTATGCATTCAATGAGATCAGCGTGGAAGAGTACCTGTCGACGAAGATCGACTTCTTCGTTTACTTCCACAGCGACGGCTGGCTTGAGGCCTTCGGCATGGCCATCCTCGAAGCCATGAGTTACGGCGTGGTGTGTGTCCTGCCCCGCCACTTTAAACCAGTGTTCAAAGATGCAGCGGTATATGCCGACCCAGACCAGGTCAAGGATGTCGTCAACGAGCTGTGGGATGCGAACCGCTATTCAGAACAGCAGCAGCGCGCGGTCCGGTTTATCGAGCAGGAATGTACTCCGGAGGCCTATGTCAGGAGACTGCTTGGGCTCGGGGTCAACGCTCTCAAAGTGCAGGACTCCTGACCTTCGACGGCAGGCTGTTTAGGTGAACTTTGTAAGTTTCTGACCGGCGGGGAAGACTGTGATGACAGTCCAACCGACCCTGCCACTTCCATGAAGGCAGGTGCCGTGGAAATCCGCGGGAATGTTCCGCTGGGTGAGGACGCCGTAGCACGCTGGTCTTCACGGTCAGCTTAGTGCTTCGAGAGTGACGGCCGGTCCTCTCGTTAACGAGGGGGATGCAAATCCACCCCTCGAACCTATAAGGAGAAGTCAATTTGTCGTCGTCCTGGCCGTCCCACTTCGAAGCCGATGTTGTCCGGGAGGCGTTCGGTACCAGACTCGCTGGTTATACCATTGCTCTTGAGGCTTGGCGTCGAGGTCTCCAGGTCCGATTCTTCGATAGTCAACTGCGGAGATATGAGTTGTCTGACGGACTTACCCGTATCCGTTTCGACAAGTCCCGGCCATCGCTGACAACGCGTGCAGCTATTGCGATCGAGCAGAATAAGCACTCCACGAACTCCCGCCTCCATGCGGCCGGAGTCCCAGTGCCTGTGAGCTGGGTGTTGGACCCCTTTAGCACAGACGCTGAGGATGAGCTTTTGTTCCGCGCCGAAGACACCGGCTATCCGCTAGTCATCAAACCGCTCCGCGGCAGTATGGGGCGGGACGTCTTCACAAACTTGCGAACGCGTGACGACCTGCTGGAGACCTTCCGATATCTGGCCGCGCGCTGCACGAAGGGGGAAAAACTAATCCTCGAGAGTCATTTCGAGGGCGAAGACTACCGAGTACTTGTAGTGGGCGATAGAGTCGTTGCAGCTTGTTTGCGACGCCCGGCAAACGTGGTCGGTGACGGTGCCAGCACCATCCAGGAACTAATCGATCAGAAGAATTCGCTTCGGTTGGAGAACCCTTACCTTGGCAAGAAGCTGATTGAGCGCGACGGTGAGGTAGACCAGTACCTGCAGCGCCATGGTTACCGGCCGAGCGAAATTCCGGTCGCGGGTGAAGAGGTAAGGCTACGCGGAAAAGCAAACGCGAGTCAGGGTGGAGACAGCATCGACAAGACCGTTGAGCTGCCGGCCGCGGTCAAAGGTGCCGCGGTTCGGGCTGTGACAGCAGTACCCGGGCTGGCCATCGCCGGTGTAGATGTACTGTTCGACGCCAACAGAACGCCCGTTGAGGACAGCTTTCGCGTGATCGAGATGAACTCGAGACCCGAGATTGAAATCAACATGTACCCCTGGGACGGGGCAGGACAGGATGTCCCGTACCACATTCTTGACGTCTTCTTCCCGTCCTCCAAGAGGAGCGACGCTCCCCGAATTCAGAAAGTCGGGCTGAATCTGGAGCAACTCCTTGCGCCTCTGCAAGGTGCCTCGGCGGACGAAGTGATGGTGAAGAAGATTCCAGCCCACGCCTACCCAACAAGGCTGTTCTACTGGCTTCGCGAAGGTCGTGATTTTTCGGCTGCCGAAAAGAACTTAGTCCACCTCGCGGCACGCCGGGCGGGGGTGTCAGGGCGCGTCGAAACTGTGGGCGGGACAGGGCGTTTGCTCTTATTTGGTACGGAGGAAAGTACTCGAAAGTTCCTTCTCTCGGAGGGAGGGAGATTACGCATAGATGAGGATAGCGAGAGGCAGTGGGAGGGCGTAACCATTCAGGGATTTTACTTCGATTCTTGAGATAGTTCAGGACTCATCGCGCTGGCGTTCCTCGAGCTTGGATCGCAGGTGTTCCGCTTCTTGTCGAGCAAAGGCAAGCTCTGTACGTAACCGTTCGATTTCTTCCCGTCGCCACTTGAGTTTTCCATTAGCAGCGGCGATCCGTTGCTGCAAGATCCTCGGATCTTCTGAAGAGGCCTTGGAGCCCTGCTGGTACGCGCTGAGAGGAAGCTCGTATGTCGGAGGATCCCACGTTTTGCCGTTCAGGGGATATTCCAGCAGTTTCGGTTCCAACCTGCCGATGATCTCCCGGAAGAGAGACAGTTGTACACGATCAATTTCGGGTACCGAAAGCATCAGCCGGATCATTCTGCGGGAACCGAACAGCTGGTAGGTGTCAAAGGTGACATCTGATTCCACGATGTGAGCATGATTCCAATTCGCTACGCGATGCTCCCACAGAAACAGGTCCGTCATCCGATAACCGGCTGGCACGGATCTCAACGCGGTCGTGTCGATATATTCCTGGAAACCAAGCTCGCCACGCGTCCACCACGGGTCAGTCAAGGGATGCTTAACGTCCTTACCCCGTTTGGTCAGGCTTGCCATGCGACGCGCGGATATTTCCATGCTTTCCGCAAAGTGCAGCCGCTGAGCAAAGTGCCACTTGCCCACCCCGTTGATCTGCCCACGGATATGCAATGCGTTGTGGGGAAGGCTCGAGTGATATATCCAGGAGATAACCGTATTCGAACGTCGGGTGCTGAGTTCATTGAGCACGGTCACGTAATCAGCTGGAGGACGCTGAGCCGTGTTCAGATCGAACATCTGATGAGTCAACCCGAGGGCCGCCGACATCTCTGCTGCCAATTTGTCCCTGTTAAGCTCTGCACTTTGCCGTCCTGAGCCTGGCGCTTTCGTGTACGTAAAGGCCTGGACCGTGTCAGGGGCTTGTGGGCGGGCGAACGCGGCGAGGGAGGTGCGTGAATCGACGCCCGCGCTAGCTGAGACCACAATTTGGCGACCGCTTAGTTTTAGCACCTTCACCTGCTTTTCCAGAAGGGGGACCATTTGGTCTGCTGCCTCTGGGACGGTCAAGGGCTCATAGGGAAGCGGGCCAATGCGGCGAATCGTGCCGCGGCCCAACGTAAGCTCTGTGTTTGGTGTCAGGAGCCATACGCCGTCGAACTCTGTCGTGCGTCCTGGGAAGTCATTGGAAATGGTCCGCCCGACCCATTTAATGTAAGTGCTTGGCTCGCGGCTCAGTGTCCTGCCGACGAGATTCACATGTGAGGCGATGATCGTCGCTTCGGTGTCATGGAAGATTGAACGAGAAGCGATCGCGTCGGTTTGGGCGCGAACCGTGCCTTGATGGCGGTCCAGCACCACGTACTGTCCGAACAACTCTTCGAGCGCGTTCACGTACCTCTGGCGAGACTCACGAAGGGCTGCGTGCAGTTTCCGGGCAATCGCTCCGAGGTCCGTTGTCTCCAGTGTTGGGTCGAGGCTGTGACCGCAAAGGAGAATTTCATTCTCACCGTCCGAGATTAAGGCTACCCCCACGCGTGGGTCCCAACGGAACACCATCCCCGCAAATGTTCGGCTCTTCCAGAAAGCGGGGACTTCTGGGTCCAAGCCTCGTGCGTGGAAAACATAGCCCCGGCTGTAGCGCAGATGACTGAAATCTTCCTGTCGCGCGATGGATGTCACCTCCGAAGGAATGAATTCCACGGTGGGCTCGTGGGTGGCGTACTCAAACATAGGTGCTCCTCAGCGACAGCGGGACTCTTGACCCATTTTCCCTGACTTACATAAGAATCGCGAAACGGCGTGCCTGAGCATTGCCCCGAAAATGTCGCTCCCATGGGTGTCAAGGGTGCTGGGGCAATTCTTCGTAGTGGTGGTAGAGCTCGTCGTTCCGGGCTAGTCCGTGTTCGTTCGAGCCGAGAGAGGGTGATTGCCACGGCGCTTCGGGTGTAACCCGTTCCGGGTGTTGCCGGCGTTCACGAGCAGCTGGCTGGCGACATCGGTGCCACCGCCTGGCAGATCGCGCGGTGCCGGTGATGCATGATGACAAGTTGGTCCAACTCTGCGTCGATCTCCCCGATTTCCCGTTCAAGCGTTTGATATCTGACCCCGAGCCGTTTCAGAGTCGCATGCGCTGCGCTAAGCGGAGTGCCGAATTCGCCGGTTGGTCGGAGCCGTGCCAATGTTTGCGTCAGTCTTCCGAACGTAAGGTCGCGGTATCTGGCCTGGACCGACTCTGGGGAGGTTATGAGCATCGCTTTGGGCTTGGACAATTGGGATGTTCCGGGCCTTCATGGCGCTAGAGCGTTCGGTGCGTAACATCGGCATTGCTTCAACCACCCCATTGCGGGCCTTGGGCACCGCCTTTGCCCGGCCTGCCAGGACGGCTTGCGCGGCTCGGTATGGGATCGGACTTGCCCCGCTTCCGCCGGTCCTCTATGAGAACCACTTCACGCCCTTTAGGAAGTACGTAGAGTCCACGGGCCATGCAGAGAAGCTCACAAGCCGCGAATCCTCTGATGAGTCTGGACACGCTGGGGCGGAGAACCAAGAACCTTCGACGACATCCTTGGTTTCGTGACGAGGTAGTACGCGGTCTTGGATCAGAGGAAGCATGCGACCGTAAATGGGATGAGATCTATGTGGAGGAGGCCGGATTGTTAGTCCCTACCCATGGTGTGAATTGTGCCTGAACGAAGCCGTAGAGTGAAGACATCGTCGGAGACGCTGGGTACACTCGCGTACCCTTGACTGGTGGTCTCGAGAGAATGCGTTCGAAAAACAGCAAGGAGCAACGCGCGAGAATGAAGATGTTAGAGAACCTTCCTATTCCAGGTTTCATAGCGGATCCCGAGTGGGGGAACCGATGGAATATCGGTAAGAACCAACCGGTCTCCGTTTACCTTGACGATTCAGGGAACCTTTCTCTGACAAAAGCGGAGAAATTCACTCTCCATACCGTGCTGAACGCGACGGCATCTGATCTCGACGAGCTTGCCGAGGGGCATGGGGTCCCCGTTCCCCGAGACGCTTCTTATATCGTCGCGTTGAATGCGGATAGCGAGGATCGCGTCCGTGCTCAGCTAGTTGTGCATGAATTCGATCCCGTTGGAACGAGGACGTCTAGGGTGCTGGTAGGGAACCTCGAGCGGGTACTCTTCGTACCGATGCCTGAGACTACCGCACTGGTAGTTTCCATCCGTACAACGGGACAAGGCACAGTGACCGTGCGTGGGCTTGAGTTCAATCGGGCGTCGAGCGCTCAATCATCCCCTGGTATCCATAAATATGGCACATACGTTGAGCCCGGTAAGAGGTCGAAAGTCCCTGAACGGGACCCATATGTGTGGCTTCTGCCCGTACGAAGGGCCCTGTACGATGGCACGCCGCTGTCCGTTCTGTTCACTCGTAAAGAAGCAGTGGAAGCGGTAAGGCTCTTTATCGATGGCGGATACATGTTGGAGGCCAAAGAAGTTGTCGGACATTTTGATCTCTACTCTGATCTGGCTACTTCGCACCTTCGACGCATCTTTTGGCATGGTCGGAGGACGGGATACCTCGTACATGCGCTCAGGGCTCTAGATGAAGTCGTCTTTAGGACTAAAAGCTACAAGGACATTGCTGCTCGGGAACTGCTCAATGCCGAATACGAATTCCATCGCGATCCATGGGGTATGCTTCCGGAGCTTCCCCCCGCCATGGTCTACGACCCAGAGGGTCCGGTCCTGCACTTCGTTGGCAAAGCCCTCCCAGAAAAGCAAACGGGGTACACCGTACGCACGCGGTACACGACGGAGGCTCTCTCTGCCGGAGGAACTGAGTGCGTCATCGCAGTGCAGGTGGGTGGCAACCATGAAGAGGGGCTTGAGGACGAAGTAGAGCATACCGTCGGTGGTGTCCGTACGGTGCTTCTTGCGGGCCCATCGAAGAAGAATGCGCTGCGCTCGGACTGGATGAGTTGCAATGCGGAGAAACTTTACGCACTGGTCACAAGGATCAGTCCCAGTGTGATTCATGCCCATTCAGACTTTACGAACGGTGCGCTAGCGACCCATGTTGGACGTGCCACCGGAGTGCCCGTGGTCTACGAAGCTCGAGGATTCTGGGAAGAAACTTGGATATCCCGAATTGCTAAAGCACAAGGTTGGGAAGATGTCGACCTTCACATGCGGATGTACGGCGCTCCTGAACTTTACGAACTGCGTCGCCAGAGTGAGCGGCGGGTTCGCGAGCGTGCTGACCGAGTAATCACGCTGGCGGAGACGATGAAAGATTTCATCTTGGAAGAGAGCCCCGATGGAGCGGTCGAGAGGGACAACGTAACACTGGCTCGGAATGCTGTTGACCCGGAGGATTTTCCCCCGCCCACAGAGTCGCCTTCGGCCCGGGAACTGTTAGATATAGACGACGATCAAGTTGTTGTCGGTTACATTTCTTCAATAGTCGAGTATGAAGGTATCGATACGCTGCTTGACGGGTACCAGAAACTTTCCAACAACCATGAAAACGTGCATTTGCTGATAGTTGGAGACGGGCCCCATCTAAATCGCCTCCGAAACCATGCGGAAAAGAACAACATTCCAAACGTGATCTTTACCGGACGGATTCCACACGAGGATGTTCTTGCCTACTACCACGCAATTGACATTTTCGTTGTGCCACGTAGGAGGACTCGAGTCACTGAACTAGTCACTCCGCTCAAGCCGTTTGAAGCGTTTTCAACGGGGAGGGCAGTAGTGATGTCGGATGTGGCCGCATTAGTAGAGATTGCTCAGGATTCTGGGGGAGCGGCACGAACCTTTGCCGCTGATGATTCAAGCTCCCTGGCGCTAGTACTCACCGAGCTGGTGGGAGATCCTGATCAGAGGCGGAAGATGGGCGAGCATGGCAGCCGATGGGTACGCGAGAATCGCTCGTGGTCATCGAATGTGCCAGCGTACCAACAAGTTTACAACGACTTAAGGAGGGAACTAACTGTAACGCCCTAGCTGAATCTGGTCGGCAGCGACTTGTTTATGGCATCCGATCAGATTTTAGTACTGGACCGCTGATGCTGTTGCTTAAGGGAGCACCGAGGTCGAATATCGATAGTTTACGACTATTCTCGACGAAAAGCAGCCCGAGCTTTCTGAGCTAATAAGGGGGTCGGGGGCCCATATTCTTCGTAAAGGCGTCAGGCTGCCTTGACGAAGAACATAGGCCCCCAGCAAACTTGGCTAATTTAAGAAAATAAGTGCGGCTAGGATCGCCGGGACGGCGGTGACAACAAGTACAACTATAAAACCGGCTATTCTTCGCTTGCGTTCGTACGTGCTTCCAGTACGTGACGCACTCTGCCGGCTCAGCCCACGCTCTTGGGCCTGCTTTTTTCCGAAGAGTCCCAGATGCCGTGCGGCAGGAATCTCAGTCGGCATGTAGCTCACAGGGTCGACCTCCCGGATTTCTGTTCGCAAATTTCCTTCAACACTATAGTGCCTTAGGGTCGCCAACCTGGTGCAAGTAGAGGTCGAATGGCTGACCCACAGCGTCTCCGAACGTCTCTAATGGACTGTTTCGCCGCAACGTTCGTTCGGCAACGGCCGGCTGACCGCCTCGGCCCCGGACACGTCGTGTCAGTCCGTTGACCTTGTTGGTGGCACGATCACCGCTCTACCGTGCTGCCAAACAGCGGAAAACCGTCGATGTCAAGCCGAATTTTGTGGCTCGCCAATACCATCGTCCAGACCTGTCGACGATTTCAGGCTCTCTTCGTTTCCGAATCTGGCAGACCTAAATGCGGGCTACGACACGAGGGAAGGAGTGTCGGCGTGTATCTGGCGCCATACGCCTCTAGTGTCGATGATTTTCTTGTCCAACATCTTATCGGTGTCGAACTTCTTGAACTCTTCATGGTCTACGAGCAGGAGGACGAGATCGGCGGCCGCGATGGCCGGTTCGAGTTCGCTGAGCCGCACGTTCTTGCGGTTGTGCAATTCGGCTGGAAGCTCGGAGATGTTCGGTTCGACCGCGAGTAGCTGACCATTGGGAATCGCGTCCGCCAGCCGGCCTGCAATATCCCTGGCGGGCGACTCGCGCAGGTCGTCGATGTCCGCCTTGAAGGCCAGGCCTAGTGCGGCGATCGTCGGAGATTCCACCCCGATTAGTGCGGCCAAGACCTTGCCAATCACAATCTGCGGCTTGCCATCATTTGTCTCTCGTGCCAAGCGGATTATCTTGGCATCCTCGGGCATCGCCGACACAATAAACCATGGATCAACAGCGATGCAATGTCCGCCGACTCCGGGGCCGGGCTGGAGAATGTTTACGCGCGGGTGGTGGTTAGCGAGTTCAATGAGTTCCCATACGTCGACGTTGAGCTTGTCGGCGATCACGGAAAGCTCATTGGCGAAAGCAATGTTGACATCGCGGAAAGAGTTTTCCACGAGCTTTGCCATCTCCGCTGTCACAGCGTCGGTGATGTGAATCTCTGCCTTGCAGAAGGACGAATAGAGGTTTTTCGCCATTTCGGCGGCTCCGGGCGTCAGGCCACCGACAATTCTGTCGTTCTCAACTAGCTCGATCATGACCCGGCCGGGGAGCACCCGTTCCGGGCAATGGGCCACATGAATGGAATTGGAAGCATCGCCGCCTAAACTGAGATCCGGCCGTTCATCCATTATGATGTCCGCCATGTGCTGGGTTGCGCCCGGCGGTGAGGTGGACTCGAGGATGATGAGTTCCCCTCCCCGAAGCTGGGGAGCGATTCCTTTGGCCGCCGCTTCAATGAAACTAAGATCGGCAGTATGTCCGTCCTTGAAAGGCGTCGGCACAGCCACAATGTAGGCCTCTGCCTCTGGTGTCGACGTCGTAGCACGAAGTTTGCCCGCAGCCACGGTGCCAGTCAGAGAGGCGCCCAAATCGGGCTCGACGAAAGGGAGTTCACCCCTATTGATCGCCTCGACTGTGCTCTGCTTTACATCTACCCCCGTGACGTCATGCCCGTTGACCGCGAGCACCACAGCCGTGGGCAGACCGATGTAGCCCAAACCGATAACGGCGATTCTTTTTTTGTTTTGTATGGTCATCGTTCTCTATCTACTTTGTCATTCGTCGTTGGTTATTAGGCATGACAGTACCTGCCGCTAGTCACATCGGGCACCTAGTCACTAGCCTGCGAAGTCAGCAATTCTGGATCCCACGCCGACTAGCTGCTCAATGGCTGCTACGGTCCGTTTGGCAGCCAAGCCATCGCCATATGGATTGACGGCATTTGCCATGGATTCGTAGTGCTCATCCTCATTGAGGAGCCGGTCCACCTCTTTGACAATACGGTCTTCGTGGGTTCCGATGAGCATGACAGTTCCCGCATGCACGGCTTCGGGACGTTCTGTGTTGTCGCGCATCACTAGGACGGGTTTGCCCAGACTTGGTGCCTCCTCCTGGACTCCGCCAGAGTCTGTTAGCACAACGTGAGCCAGGGACAGCAGCCTCGTAAACTCCCCGTAGGCTAGAGGTTCGGTGATCACGACGTTCTTCTTGCCTCGGATGGCCGGAAGTACCGCCTCTCGGACCGCCGGATTCTTATGGACAGGGAAAACGATCGTGACATTCGGATCTGCATCGGCGATCCTGGCGAGGGCACGACCTACACCTTCCATAGCTTGCCCTTGATTTTCACGACGGTGGGTTGTTACGAGCACCACGCGTTTGCCTGATGTGGCGAGATCTTCCAGACTGGGATCCGAAAAGGGCACTTGCTTTTCTACCGTCTTGAGGAGCGCATCAATGACTGTGTTTCCGGTCACTACGATGTCCTGAGGAGCGATTCCTTCACGCAATAGGTTCGCACGGCTGATGCTGGTTGGAGCCAGATGCAGACTCGAGATCTGCGAAGTGATTTTGCGGTTTGCTTCTTCTGGGAAAGGGGAGAACAGGTTGCCCGATCGCAAACCAGCTTCAACATGGACTACCGAAATCCCACGATAGAAGGCCGCAAGAGCACCCGCGGTCGACGTGGAGGTGTCACCTTGGACGACTACCACCTCGGGTTTAGCTTGTTCAAATAGTCGGTCGAGCCCGTCGATCGTTCTCGTGACAATCGAGTTTAGAGTCTGTCGCGGCTGGATGATGTTCAAATCATGATCCGGGACAATGCCGAAAAGTTCGTTAACCTGGTCCAGCATACCTCTGTGCTGACCGGTGACCGTGACAATGCAATCCAGATTCTTCGACTGCTTTAATTCTTCAACGATCGGGGCCATCTTGATGGCCTCCGGCCTGGTGCCATAGATAGGCATGACTATAGGCATGATTTACTCCTAGATGTGCGAGACTGCTGTGATCCTATCCGAAAAATGCCTACCAACGCTTAAACGGTTGCGCAGTCCTTGCCCAAGCAAGCGTACCAACGGGATTAAACAGACTTGCAGTTGACACGCCCAGCGAATTCGCCTCCGACACAGAAGTAGCGCTGCAGTGGGCTCAAATTCGGCAGACTGGACATTCTGCACGGTCACAGGGCAGACATTTACGAGCCATTTATTCATCAGTTTGCAGAACACTACGATGGTCCCAGAGGCCAAGTGGATGTGGGAAATGTCACGAGCGGTCGGTGTGGGCTGAGTTTCTTGAGGGACAAGGCGCAGGTTGGCTGATGCCTTCGTTTCCGTGATGGCTGCGGTAGGCTCAGTTAACGCCGGAGAACTGAGGACGATCGTTGGCGGGCATCGCCGGCGCATGCAGATGGGATCATGTTGCAGACGAAGATTGCTGCCAATGCCGAAGCGCTGCGCCGCTGGCTGTCAAAGGCCGAAGTGGTCCTCGGGAACCACAGCGACCGCCTGAACGCCATCAACATCTTCCCGGTGGCCGACGGCGACACCGGGACCAACCTCTACCTGACCATCCGGGCGGCGGCTCAGTCCGCCTCTGAAAACCCCTCGTCCGACGTCGGTGAACTCCTGGCCGCTGCAGGCCAGGCCTCCATGGAGGAAGCACGCGGAAACTCGGGCACCTTGTTGTCTGTTTTTTTGGCTGCCCTGGCTGAACCGTTGCGTGGGACCACCCGGCTGACGGGACCGCTGCTGGCCGCGGCCTTGCAGCGTGCCGAGATCCGCTGCTGGTCTGCGTTGAGCGAGCCGGTTGAGGGAACCATGCTCTCCGTCATCGCTGCGGTGTCGCGGGCAGCCTCGGCCGTGCACGGCGCCCATAACGACGATAGCAACCATGGTTTGGCTGCAACGCTGGAAGCGGTCGTGGAGGAGGCTGTCGCCGCCGTGGTCAGGACCGAGGCCCAGCTCGGCGCCCTGGAAGCGGCCCATATTGTCGACGCCGGGGCGGTGGGTTTCCTGCTCATCATGGACACCCTGCGTGCCAGCGCCCTGGGCCAGGGGCTGCAGCCTGAATTGCTGGACGGATTGCACGGCTTCAACGTGCAAGATCCGCATTTGCATCTGGACCACGTCGACGAAGGCGTCGAAGTGATGTGCACCATTAACCTCAGCCCCTTGGACGCTGCAACGCTGCGCTTGAAGCTGGACGAGCTGGGCGATTCGGTCATCATGAGTGCGGTGACCGAAGTCGAAGGCGGGTACCGCTGGCGTGTCCACGCCCACGTGCCGGATGGCGATGCGGCCCTGGAACTCATCCGCGAACTGGGCGAACCGATGAATGTCACCATGACGGAACTGGCCGGCCCGCCGGAGCACAGCCATGGCGGCTGACCTGTCCGATGAACTGAGCGTTCCGCTGGAGCGGCGGCTCGGCAAACGTTCGGCGACAGCACTCGAAAAGCACCTGGGCATCACCCTGACCGGGGAACTGCTCAATTACTTTCCGCGGCGATATCTGAAGCGCGGCGAACTGACCATGATCGCCGAGCTGCCGCCTGACGAGGACGCTAGTCTGGTGGCCCGGGTCCTTAAGTGCACCTCGCGCCGGATGCGTGCCCGCCGCGGCTCACTGACCGAAGTCGTGGTGACCGATAATTCCTCGGACATCAGCCTTACCTTCTTCAACGGCTACCAGGCCGAACGCGAGCTGAAGCCCGGCACCCTCGCCATGTTCTCCGGCAAGGTGACCTCCTACCGGGGCAGCCTCACGCTGACCAACCCGGACTATCAACTGCTTGAGGACGCCTTCGACTTCGACGCCGAGGAAGCGTTGCGTCCGGTACCGATGTACCCGGCCACGGCAAAACTCGGCAGTTGGCGGATCAAGGCCGCGGTGGATGCATTGCTGGACATCGTGGACCTCACCCGCTTGGGAGACCCCATCCCGCCGGACATTGCCATCCGCGACGGCCTGCTCTCCCTGGCCGAGGCCTATGAACAGATCCACCGACCCGCCTCGATGGAGGCAGCCGGCGCGGCCCGGGACCGCTTCCGGTACCAGGAGGCGCTGGTCCTGCAGGCCGCACTGGGGCGGAAGCGGGCCATCGCGGCGGCGGAGCAGGCCACCGCGCGGCCGGCACGGATCGGCGGCATCGCCGACAAGTTCGACGCCCGGTTGCCCTTCGAGCTGACCAACGGGCAGCGCGACGTCGGACAGACCATCGCTGCCGAGCTGGCGGGCCATGCGCCGATGAACCGGTTGCTGCAGGGAGAAGTCGGTTCCGGAAAGACCCTGGTCGCCCTCCGGGCGATGCTTCAGGTGGTCGATTCCGGCGGCCAGGCGGCGCTGCTCGCGCCGACCGAGGTCTTGGCCAGCCAGCACTACGAGTCGATCAGCCGGACGCTCGGCCCGCTGGCACAGAGCGGCATGCTCGGCGGCGACGCCGACGGCACCAAGGTGGTGCTGCTGACCGGATCGATGACCGGAACCGCCAAGCGCAGGGCGCTGCTGGATGTGGCGACCGGAGAAGCGGGGATCGTCGTCGGCACGCATGCGCTGCTGTCCGAGACCGTGCAGTTCCTGGACCTGGGACTGGTGGTGGTGGACGAGCAGCACCGGTTTGGTGTGGAGCAGCGGGACAAACTGCGCAGCCGGGCCGACACGCCGCCGCATCTGCTGGTCATGACCGCCACACCCATTCCCCGAACCGTGGCGATGACCGTCTTCGGGGACTTGGAGACGTCGGTGTTGACCGAACTGCCCGCCGGGCGGGCACCGATCACCACCCACATGGTGGCGTTGCAGGAACACCCCGCGTGGGAGGACCGAATCTGGCAGCGCGCCCGCGAAGAGGTCGACGCCGGCCGGCAGGTCTACGTTGTCTGCCCCAAGATCGGCGACGACGAGCTCGAGGAAGCGGATCCGCCGGACGATCTGCAGCAGGACCAACAGCGGCCGATGGCTTCGGTGGCCGCAATCATCGAGCACATCAGCAGCCTGCCGGTGCTGTCGGGCGTGAGGATTGGCATGCTGCACGGGCGGATGGAGTCCGAGCAGAAGGCCGCCGCCATGGCGGAGTTCAACGACGGCGCCCTGGACATCCTGGTATCGACCACGGTGATCGAGGTCGGCGTCGACGTACACAATGCCACCATGATGGTGATCCTGGACGCCGACCGTTTCGGGATTTCGCAGCTCCATCAGCTCCGCGGCCGGGTGGGCCGAGGAGGTCTCCCCGGTACCTGCCTCTTGGTGACGCAGCTGGAACCGGGCCACCCCAGCCGGGAGCGGCTGCAGGCCGTCGCCGCTACCACCGACGGGTTCGAACTGTCCCAGGCCGACCTGCAACTGCGGCGTGAAGGTGACATCCTCGGGGCCTCGCAATCGGGAGGCAAATCGACCCTGAAGCTCCTGCGGGTGATCAAGGACGAAGCGGTTATCGCCCGTGCCCGCGAAGATGCCACCGCCATCTTGCAGCATGACTCCACGCTGTCCCAGTATCCGGAGCTGGCGGAGGCCATCGAGCTGTACCTTAACCCGGAACGCGAGGCCTTCCTTGAACGCGGGTAGCCGGTGAGCCGGATCGTGGCCGGCGTGGCCGGGGGACTGACCCTGGCGAACGTACCGGGCGACAACACGAGGCCGACGACGGACCGGGTCAAGGAAGCGCTGTTCTCCCGGCTGGAGTCCTATGACGTCATAGCCGGCGCGCGTATCCTGGACCTCTTCGCAGGCTCCGGGGCGCTGGGAGTGGAAACCGCCAGCCGTGGCGCCGCCACAGTCGATTTGGTTGAAGCAGCAGACAAGGCCGCGGCGGTGTGCCGGCGAAACGCCGATTTAGTCAACCAGAAGCTGGGCCGGAAAACGGCCACCGTTCACCGCATGAAAGTGGAACGTTTTCTCGATGACCTGCCGGCGGGACAACATTGGGACCTGGTGCTGATGGACCCGCCCTATCCGCTGGGGGAGGACGCGCTCAGCGCTGTCCTTGGCTCTCTGTCCGCCTACCTTGCCGACGGCGCGGTGGTCGTCGTCGAGCGCTCTTCGCGTTCCCCCGAACCGGCGTGGACGGAAGGGCTCGAGCGGTTTGCGGTCAGGAAGTACGGCGAGACCCAGCTATGGTTCGCCGAGCCGGTGATGGAGCCTTCAGCCCCCGGCGAATGACTCAAACTCGGGACCGGTGAGCACTGCCGCCGGATGCGGACCAGCGGCCAGGAGCGCGTCGGTCCACGCAAGCGACCAGCCGTCACGGCGGGCGGCGAGCACGATGTTGCCGGCCCTGGTGCTGGTGAACATGCCGGTCTCGGCGAGGGCAGCGACGGACCCGGCGGCCGAGGCCAGCTCTCGGGCCTGCAGTTTTGCGAACGCCAGCGGCGGATCATCGCCCACGTTAACCAGCAGCACACCGTCGGGTTCCAGCACGTCCAGCAACTCTTCGTAAAAGCCTGCGGTAGCGAGATGTTCCGGGGCATCGTCGCCGGCAAAGACGTCCAGCACGATGACGTCGAACGCCCCTTCAATATCGCCGAACGCCACTTCATGCCGCGCATCGCCGAAGTGGACCTCGAGATCGGTACCTTCGGGCATGGGCAGGTGCTCGAGGACGAAGTCCAGCAGTTCCCGCTCTAACTCCACGGCCACTTGTTCGGAACCGGGGCGGGTGGCCTGCACATACCGGGCCAGGGTCAGGGCGCCGGCTCCCAGATGGAGGAACCGGAGCGGGACTCCGCTCGGGCCGGCGAGGTCGACGACGTTGGCAATCCGGCGCAGGTATTCGTAGAACACGTCGTCGGGATGCCGCAGATTGACGTGCGATTGCTCCGCGCCGCCGATGCTGAGGACGTAGGACCCCGGAACGCGGTCGTCCTTCTCGATGCTGGCGTGCAGGCCGCTGCCGCCGAGATAACGTTCCGCCACGGCTCAGGCGCCTTTCTGCAGGGAGGCGAGGCGCCGGGCGGCGTCCTGCAGGACCTCGGTCTTCTTGCAGAAGGCGAAGCGCAGCAGCGAACGGGTCCGCCGAGCGCCGTCGGGGTGGCAGAACACCGGCACCGGGATGGCCGCGACTCCGATCTGCTCCGGCATCCGCCGGGCCAGTTCAAGTGAGTCGGCAAAGCCCAGCGGTGCGGTGTCCACGTTGACGAAGTAGGTGCCCTGCGGCGTGAAGACGTTAAAGCCCGCTTCCCGCAGGCCGTTGCTGAGCAGGTCGCGTTTGGCCTTCAGCTCTGAGGCGACGCCGCTGTAGAAGGAGTCAGGCAGTCCGAGCCCCAGTGCCACGGCATCCTGGAACGGAGCGCCCGAGCTGTACGTGAGGAACTGTTTGACCGTCCGCACCGCCGCCACCAGATCCGCCGGGCCGGAGAGCCAGCCGACCTTCCAGCCGGTGAAGGAAAACGTCTTTCCGGCCGAGGAGATGGTGAGGGTCCGCTCCGCCGCGCCCGGCAGCGTCGCAATGGGGATGTGTGGGACATCGAACGTGAGGTGTTCGTAGACCTCGTCGGTGACGATTAGCGCATCGTAGCGGTGTGCCAGTTCGACGATCCGGGTCAGCGTTTCACGCGAGAAGACGCTGCCCATGGGGTTGTGCGGGTTGTTGACCACCACCATGCGGGTGCGCTCCGAGAAGGCTGCCTCAAGTGCGTCGAGGTCGGGCTGAAAGTCCGGAGCCAGCAGCGGCGCCGTGGTATGCCGGGCGCCGCTCAATCCGATGACCGCGCCATAGGAGTCATAAAAGGGTTCGAAGGTCAGGACTTCGTCGCCCGGACCGGTCAGTGCCAGCAGGGTGGCCGCCAGAGCCTCCGTTGCCCCGGTGGTGACGATGATTTCAGTCTCCGGGTCGGGAGTCAGCCCGTAGAACCGTTCCTGATGATGCGCGACGGCGGTGCGCAGCGTGAGCGTCCCTTTTCCCGGCGCGTACTGGTTGGCGCCGTTGCGGATGGCGTCCATCGCGGCTGCGGCGATTTCGGCCGGCCCGTCCTCGTCCGGGAAGCCTTGTCCCAGATTGATGGCACCGGTCCGGGCCGCCAGCGTGGTCATCTCTTCGAAAATGGTCACGCCGAGCCCGCCGTCGTCGCCGAGGAGGTTCGAACCTGCCGCGGTCCGCTGCCAGGGGGCAGCAACGTTGTCCCGGCGCCCGTGGACGAGTTGCCTCATTGCTGTGCTCATGACTCCCAGTAATACCACTGAAGCGTGTTTGCGCGGCCCGCCGGATCGGCTAGATTCGACTCTATGCGCCGTGCTGTCTGCCCAGGATCCTACGACCCGCTCCACAAAGGCCACGTGGAAATCATTGCCCGTGCCGCGAGCATGTATGACGAGGTCATCGTCGCGGTCTCGACCAACTACGCCAAGAAGTACCGCTTCGGACTGGAGGAGAGGCTCGCCATGGCCCGCGAAACGCTGTCCTACCTCCGCGGCGTGAGCGTCGAGCCGATGGGCGACGGGCTGCTCGCCGAATACTGCCGCAGCCGTGGGGCCGGAGTCATCGTCAAGGGGCTGCGCTCGTCGCAGGACTACCACTACGAACTGCCGATGGCCCACATGAACCGGCACCTGGCCGGCATCGAGACGGTGTTTCTCGCGGGGGAGAACAGCTATTCGCACGTCTCCTCAACGCTGATCAAAGAAGTTGCGTCGCTGGGCGGAGACATTTCAGAGTTCGTGCCCAAGGCGGTTCTGGCTCGTTTCCGATCGGCAACCCCAGCTAATTCCTAGGTTTGCGCGTCATGCTGTCAGGCATGGACGATGCAGACATTCAAGCGCGTGCGGCCGGGATGCCAGTTGGCACGATCTGGGACACTGGCACAGAGACGGTGACCATCGGCCCCGGTTGCATCATCATTGAACCGCATGGTCTTCACGATGAAGCATATGAACTGCTTAGCGGTGAGGATGGAGGAATCGAAATAAGACCTCACCGTGAATAAGACTGCCAAGCTGGTTCCGGGTGGTATGCATGAAACGGCCAGTAGCGCAAAGAATTTTGTTGTCATTCCCGCAGTCAGGGCGACTGCAGAAGCCTTGAAACAGAGGCTTACCACGTCTGGGGAGTTCAACTGCGACGTCGATAGAGAGTGCCGGGGTTGTTCAGGTGTCCGCTTAGGTAAATGCGAATGCAAGGTAAGTTCCGATAGTCTCGTACGCATGTCTCATGCTCAAATTGTGCGCAAAGCCGTGATACCTGCCGCAGGTCTGGGAACCAGGTTCCTGCCGGCCACCAAGGCTATGCCGAAGGAAATGCTGCCGGTCGTCGACAAACCGGCCATCCAATATGTCGTCGAAGAAGCCGCGCGTGCTGGCCTAAAGGACGTCCTGATGATCACCGGGCGCAACAAGCGGTCCCTGGAGGACCACTTCGACCGGGTGCCGTTCATCGAGGAGACGCTGGAGGCCAAGGGCGACCACGCCAAGCTGGCCGCCGTGCGCGAATCATCCGAGCTGGCGGATATCCACTATGTTCGCCAAGGCGATCCCATGGGGCTGGGCCACGCGGTTCTCCGCGCCAAGCAGCATGTAGGGAACGAGCCCTTCGCCGTCCTACTGGGCGACGACCTGATTGACGAGCGAGACGAGTTGCTCTCGGAGATGATTGCCGTGCAGCAGGCGACCGGCGGTTCCGTCATCGCCCTGATGGAAGTCGACCCGGAGCAGATCAGCGCCTATGGCTGCGCGGACGTCAGCGAGGTTGAAAACGCCGAGCACGTGAAGGTCCACGGTTTGGTGGAGAAGCCTGCCACCGCAGACGCGCCGTCGAACCTGGCCGTGATCGGTCGCTACGTCCTGCATCCGGCGGTCTTTGACGTCTTGGAGCAGACTGGGCCGGGGCGCGGCGGCGAAATCCAGTTGACGGACGCGCTGCAGGCCCTGGCCAAGTCCGAGGAGGACGGCGGCGGCGTGTATGCCGTGGTCTTCAAGGGCCGCCGCTACGACACCGGTGACAAGCTCAGCTACATCAAGGCTGTGGTGTCACTGGCAACGGAACGCGAAGACCTGGGGCAAGACTTGCGACCCTGGATTCTTGAGTTGGCTTCGCAGATCCAAGCCGAGGATCAAGTCCTCGTCACGGCCGACATCTAGATCCGGCTGGCACAAACCGGTCGTATCCAGGCTGATGCCAGCGCGACGGATTCCTCGGCGAACCGCCGCAGCCATTCAACTGCGCCTGCGTTGGGCTTGGACGCGACAAGGTTAATGTCCTCGTCCGAACACTGGGCGATATAGGCGGAGGCCCGGGTGACGTGGTAGCGGGAAGTCACCACCGTCACGCTTGCCCAGCCGTTGTCCTCTGCCAAGCGGGCGATACTACGGGCTTCACCGCGAGTGGTGTCCACATCTGGGGTAAAGCAGATGAGGTCGTAGGGGACGAGCGACGGCTGGTCACAGATCCTATCCGCGTGGACGTTTCCTGGGTTTCCGGTCGACGAGAGCACCAGTACCGGGGCGTTACCCTGTTCCATGAGGGCGAGCCCCACTGGCAGCCGTTCGCTGCTCGCCCCGGCGAGGACAACCACGGCATCGGCGGAGTGCACAGGCTCAGTGCTCGGGTTGTAGAAGAACGTGTAGCAGGCCGCCAGCCAGATCATCACAACGGCCGTGAGTGCGGCGACCACGGTGATCGCTGCCATCACGGCTCGCCGTGGGATCAGGGCATTGCGCGAAGAGGACACGTCCTTACGCTACCGTCGCCTGAGGCGGGTGGAGCTTCGCAAGGCGGACTCCGCCGTCGTTATCCCAGACACAGTGCGACAGGGTTTGGGTCAGCACCGGATCCAAGCTAAGATGATACGTCGGTCGTATGTTCCTTTAGGAGTTTTCAGTACATTGGTCTTGAACCATGATCAAAGTTCGCCCTTGACCCTTGCGGTCAAGGACCTCGGGCGCAGCCCGGGCAGCATGCGGACTCTTGAAGAACATATAGCTGCGCCGAAGGATTTCGGGGCAGCGCTCATTGGCGTTCAGCAAGGCTCCGATATGGAGCTGGACCTGAAGCTTGAGGCCGTGCACGAGGGAATCCTGGTTTCCGGCACTGTATCCGTGGATGTCACGGGCGAGTGCGGGCGCTGCCTGGATCCCATCGCGTACGACCTTGACGTCAAAGTGCAGGAACTCTTCTACTACGAGGATGCTGAACTCCTTGAGGAAGAAGAACAGGACGAACAGCGGCGGGTTGAGCGCGATCTAATCGATCTCGAACCGGCGCTGCGGGACGCAGTGGTGACCGCCCTGCCGTTCCAGCCGGTGTGCCGGGAAGACTGCCAAGGCTTGTGCCCAGAATGCGGGATGCGCCTTGAAGAGGATCCGGGTCACCATCACGAGGTTGTGGATCCTCGCTGGGCAGCCCTAGCTGGGCTGGCCGGCACGGCCGCCGACAAGGCGCCGAAAAGTAAAGAGTCAGACGAGAGAGAAGAGAGTTAGCCGTGGCTGTTCCCAAGCGGAAGATGTCCCGCTCGAATACGCGCGCCCGCCGGTCCCAGTGGAAGGCCACTGCGCCCAACCTGGTCAAGACCGTTGAGAACGGCCGTGTCACCTACAGCCTGCCGCACCAGGCAAAGGTTGTCACCGACTCGGCAGGCACCGCGCTGTTCCTTGAGTACAAGGGCCGCAAGGTAGCCGACGCGTAATAACGTCCGGTATGCCTTCAACTGAAGAGCTTTTGGAGCGTCTCGGTGTCGATCTCGACGCCGAGACGCTCCGTCTCGCTTTAACCCATCGTTCTTACGCCTACGAACACGGCGGCCTGCCCACGAACGAGCGCCTGGAATTCTTGGGCGATTCGATTCTGGGTTTCTCCGTGACCGACGCGCTGTACCGGGACAACCCCGACCTGCCCGAGGGCGAGCTGGCCAAGCGGCGATCCGCCGTGGTGTCCACCCGGGCGCTGGCCGGAATTGCCCGCTCCCTGGATTTGGGTCAGCATGTGCTGCTCGGGCAGGGCGAAAAGCTGACCAACGGCGCCGACAAGTCCTCGATCCTCGCCGACACCATGGAGGCGCTGTTCGGGGCCACCTACCTGTGCCACGGCATCGAAACCGCCCGCCAGCTGGTGATGCGCCTGATCGGGCCGCTGCTGGCGGACGCCGAAGCCCTTGGCGCCGGGACGGACTGGAAGACCAGCATTCAGGAACTGGCCGCAGCCCGGAAAATGGGCAACGTGACCTACCGCGTGGAGGGTTCGGGCCCGGACCACGCGAGGACGTTTGTGGCCACGCTCCTGATCGGCACCGCCGAACACGGCCAGGGCACCGGACATTCCAAGAAGGAAGCCGAGCAGGAAGCCGCCGCCTCGACCTGGCGGGACCTGCGCGGTTCCTTTTCCGAATCTGTGACGGAGACCAGCGGTTCAGATGCCTGAGTTGCCTGAGGTGGAGGTTGTTCGCCGCGGGCTGGCCCAGTGGGTCCGTGGCCGGACTATCACAGGCGTCGAGATCGTTGACGAACGCTCCATCCGCCGGCACGCGCTCGGCGCCGAGGACCTCCGCGGGAACTTGGTCGGCGCGCACGTTGCCGACGTCGTCCGGCGCGGCAAGTTCCTCTGGATGCCGCTGCAGGAGGCGGATGCCGCGGGTGTAGGACGCCTGTCCACAGGCGAGGCCGGGGATGAGCCAAAGCTCGCCCTGATGGCCCACCTTGGCATGAGCGGACAGTTGCTGGTCGAGGACAGTGTGCAGCCGGACGAGAAGCACCTGAAAGTGCGGCTGACGCTTAGCCCGGCCAATGACACCGACGGCTCTCCCATGCCGGCCGAGCTGCGGTTCGTCGACCAGCGGATCTTCGGCGGCATGTTCCTGGCAGATCTGGCCCCCACCCGCGACGGCTACGCCGGCGGCATCTCCGAGACCAGGCTACCGCTGATCCCTGTCGAAGCCTCGCACATCGCCCGCGATCCGCTGGATCCGGCCTTCTCCTTTGATGCGTTCTACAAGCGCCTCCGCGCCCGCAAGACCGGCATCAAGCGCGCCATCCTGGACCAGGCCTTGGTCTCCGGCATCGGAAACATCTACGCGGACGAGGCGCTGTGGGCCGCGAAGCTGCACTTCGCCCGCCCTACGGAAACGCTGCGCCGCAAGGACGCGGAACGCCTCCTCGATGCCTGCCGCGAGGTCATGACGCAGGCGTTGGCCGCCGGCGGCACCAGCTTTGACTCTCTTTACGTGAACGTCAACGGTGCGTCCGGCTACTTCGAACGGCACCTGAACGCCTACGGCCGGGAAAATGAGCCCTGCTACCGTTGCAGCGATCTGGGCCTGTACACCACGATCCGCCGCGACACCTTTATGAACCGCTCGTCCTACACCTGTCCGGTCTGCCAGCGAAGGCCCCGCAACGGCCGTTGGTAAGGCTCGGCTGGCGCCGCCACTTATTGCGCACGACGAATTCTCTGCATTCTGATGCCCGTCCAGCGATGACGATTTCATCTTGCGCTGCGCAAACCTATGACTCTCATCCAGTTCTTTGTAAAAGCGGAATTTTCTCCTTCGTGCATCCGAGGTCAGCCGAGTGCTTTCCCTGGCCCGGCGCTTGGACTATGTTGGTTACTCGCGGTGAACTAGCGGTGCCGAGAAACCGCAAACCGTGAATTGGGGATGCGTCCCGATGCATGCGGGGCGATGTGTTGGGGATCATAATCTGCCATGAGATTCATGATTGTTCGCCCCGGGCGTATGGGATTGGCCCGGCGGCTTCTACAGGGTTTATGCACAGCGTATTGGGCAAGATCTCTTGCTGTTCCGGGGCAGCCGCCGCTTTCAGAACCGTTCAACAAAAGCGAACGGCAGAATATGGGCCGGTATTTCGGCCTGGCGGTGCCTCTGCGCGGTGTGAGCTCGCTTGGGTTGCGTGGCGTGCATCGGCGTTTGGGGAATCGCCTTGGAATCTCGCCAGCCAGTTGTTATCGCACGCCGGTCAATCCTTGGTCTGCTCGGAGGATCTGCCCTCGCGGGTGTCCTGAGCAGCCTGGAGCCCCTGCCCGCAAATGCCCAGATAAACCCTATCTTGCCCGTCACCGTACCTGCTTCGCTGTCCCGGGCCGCAGCCGAATACCGCACGGTGATGGACTGCACTGAGGGCATGGAAGGGGGGCGCTGCTTTCTTAAGCGAATCTCCAAGTACTCGTGGGAAATCGGCTACCAAATGGACCGTGTCCGTTGGGCAATTTACACGTTGAAGGCACCAAAAGCGCCGCCTGGGCCCCGGGAGGCCTACGGCGAAGTTCCACAATTGCACACGGCCTACATCCGGATGCCACGGTCCCGCCACAGATGCAAGGACAAGGCCCGGTGGAAGTATTCAAAGGCCTGGAGGGTTCAAACATCCTATGGCTACCTCCGCGCCCTCCCCGGAGCACCGTCGGCTGCATACACGCTCCCGCCCGGATCCCGCAGCGTCTGCTTGCACACGGCGTCCCATGTGACCAACGGACTCGTCCGCGTGAGCCTCACTGACGAACGGGGCAAGTCCGTAGCGCTGACTGGTGCGAAGAAGGGCCGCGACCTGATGGAGGCCGGCGTAGTCTCCCGTGCGTCCGTGGCCTCCGGCGCCGTCGCCACGAACTCACGCTATGTGGACACCTATGAGGTCGGCTCCCCGAACGGCAAGGAACACGTCAAGCTCTTGGCCGAAAACTTGGACGGGTCTCGCAAATACACGCTCAAGGTGTGGCCCGTAAATGTCAAGCTTAAAGGCCGGACGAACAAGTATGCCGGCGTCTTCGGTGCATCAGTGGAGACGCAGAAGCCGAACAGCGGGACACATTGGGTCACGGTGGAAAGGATGGGGACGTCATGGCGTTCTCACTCTGCTCACGAATACGCACTGAACGTTGGAATAGGCGGTAGGGACGTATTCATCGGCGGCGTCCACGGATACGATGCACCGGTGTCCCTGGTCGTTTACGTGGACGGCCAGCGGAAATTGCATATACCCAATGGGAAAACGTACGTCGGTACGTCCATTCGGATGGAGCGGAAAACACGGCTGGAGCATCCAGGGGTCAGGAATACCGGTAAGGCCGCTGACGCGCTAGTCAGATATTCGATGACCAGATGGGGCCTGAAAGTAAACCGGACAGTCAAGTGGGCCGTAAAGGGTACCTACAAGAGACCGTATCTCGTCATGTGGCCCACCAGCCTGGAACGTGTCACTTGGATTGGTGCGGACCGCAACTGGGATGCGGACCGCAACTTGGGGAAGGGAGCCAAGGCTCATTTGGGCTTTCAAAAGTCTTTGACCTGCGTGGCTTGGAACCCGGGATCGAAGCACATCGGTGTCTGTGACTATTCACTCGATTCCGTGGCGGGGTGGCAGTGGGGTACGGCGGAGAAGCCGCAGGTCTACTACGAGGACCGAGCAGAGGGAGTCAAGAAGCTTTACGTCTGCCCCCTGCCTCCCGGCAAGAAACGCGCCTTTAAGGCAGGGGAGACCTTCCGCGCGGAGTCGACGTATCGAATGGGACGCGTGCACAGCGCGGATAACCTGCTGGCCCGCGGGTGACCGTTGTAACGGCTACTGTCGTGTTCGAGACGAACACCGCCGCTCTTAGCGACGGAAGCTTCGACTAGGCTGAAACGGTTAGCTACAGGGGATCTGGGAGTGCCACATTGCCGTCTGAAAAGCCGTTTACCGTAGGACGCCGTACCGCCCTAGGGTTCGTTGCCGGGGTGGCTCTGCCTCGGGTGGTCTCTTATACCGCCCCTGAGCAACCTGCAACGCCGAGCCGGGTGGCAGGTGCACCGTTCGAGGCCGCGCTTGTCGAGGGCATCCAGCAGGCCGATACCGCCCGTGTCAGACGTCCGTGGATCGGTGTTCGCGTTCGCGGTCAATCTGAAAAGGATTACAGCGGCGCCAATTACTTCAAGCCGACGCAGGAGCTTGAGTCCGAGCTTAACGCGAGCTTCGACATGGTGTCTTATTATCGGGCCGTCGGCGCGGATACGGCCAAGTCCTACGCTGCCGAGGTCGTGCCGGAACTGGCGCGCGACAGGACGCGGAAGCTCATGTACGCGCTGGAAATCTGGAAGGAGAACGACTCCTTCGTCAAGGAATTCGACTCCAAGAGCGGAATCTATCCGGAGCTGGTCCGGCTGTTCCAGGCCATCATCGACGGCGGGAACATGGAGCGCGTCTACCTTGCCCCGTTCCACGAGGGCAACGGCGCGGACAGCTACCCCTGGCAGATGTACCGCGACACGAAGGCCAACAGTCCGGAGAAGTTCAAGCAGGCGTTCCAGCGCGTGGTGAAACTGGCCCGATCCATGGGCGTGAAGTGCAAATTCATCCAGTGGTACCTGACCAGTAACGGCGGCGACGGCGATTCACAGAACCTGTCGGAAGGGTACGTGGGGGACGATTGGGTCGACTTGATCGGGGTCTCCTACTACAACCGCTCCAATGCGGAGGGCTACAGCGGGACCTGGACGCCTGTGGGGGCGGAGCTGCGCCGTTTTGTCAGCCATATCGAGGCCATCTCGGCCCGGAAGATATGGATCTGTGAGTCCGGTTGCGCGGCCAGCAACCAGGGCGAAGATAAGGGTCAGTGGTATGCCGATCTGATTCGACTGGTCGCTTCCCCGGAGCTGCCCCGGATCGAGGCGGCGATCCTGTTCCTGATCGGCGCGGATTCGACGGATATGCGGCTGGAAAATGCGGAGCAAAAGCGTCTGGTGGGTCAGGCGATCAACGCCGCCGGCCGGGTGACCCGCTTCGATGCCCCCTCGGACTTCAACCGCAACCTTCTGCCGCCGTCGGTCTCGGTGCCGGCCTCGACGGCCACATGGTCCCTCGCCGGCGACGGTTCCACGTTCGAGATCACCACCAACGCCCCGTCCGATATGGACCGTGGAACCACCAGCCTGCGGGTGACGAAGCCGAAGTCCAACGGTTCGTCCGAGAATGAGTTTGCGGTTTATCGCGATGCTCGGTCCGGCGAGCTGGACTTCGAACTCGGAAAGCCCCATGTTTTCACCTTTAAGGCCCGTGCCTCGTTCGACGGGTTCCGGCTCGGCGCAGGCATGCGCCAGCCCGACGGCGATGCCCTCTTCGCCGGCGACCGGTCGCTGTTGCTCGGCACAGTCTGGCAGACGTTCATCGTCCAGTTCGCCAACACTTTCGACGACCAGGGCGCGTGGCGCTTCCCGTTCTTCCGGTACGGGAGCAATTCCCAAGCCGGATGGTTCGAGGTCACGGACCTGAAGATCGCCCGTGGCACCTATCCCAGTCCGAACGTCGACAAAGCGCTCCGGAAACGGGTCCGAAGCACCCCGGACGCAGGCACTATCCGCTGGTCCTGTGAGCACGGGGACCTGTACCGGGTGACCCTGTCCGGTAACCGGACCCTCGCGCTGCCCTCGGGTCTTCCCCATGACGGGCAGGAGCTGACGCTGCGCGTAAGACAGGATGGCAAAGGGAAGCGTCGCTTGGAGCTGGACTCCGGGTTCCGGAAGTCCTCGGTGGCCCTGACACTGGCCGAGGGCCCGAAGACGACGAGCCTGCTGACCTTCCAGTACGACGCCGATGCCCGCAAATGGGGTCTGGTCAACCTAGTCCGATGGGACTGAGCTGACGCACACCGAGGCAGGCAGAGAAGCCAGACTATGCCGACAGTTCCTCCAGCACTGCGTCCGTGTACTTCGGCCAGACCTCCGCTCCCCAGGGGCCGAAGGCGCGGTCGGTGAGAGCGACACAGGCGGCACCGGCGTCGGGATCCACCCAGAGGAAGGTACCGGACTGGCCGAAGTGGCCGAAGGTGTTCGGCGAGCTGTTCGCACCGGTCCAGTGCGGCTCCTTGTGGTCGCGGATCTCGAAGCCCAGGCCCCAGTCGTTGTCTTGCTGGCGTCCGAAGCCGGGCAGGACGCCGGCAAGACCGGGATAGGCCAGCCGAGTTGCTTCCTGCAGCGTGGACGGGGCCAGCAGCGAGGGGTTCTGCAGTTCGGCGGCGAAGCGGGACAGGTCCGCGGCGGTGGAGGTGGCGTCGGCGGCGGGGGATCCGTCCAGGCTCGTGTCCGCCATGCCGAGCGGCGCCAGCACGCCTTCCCGCAGGTACTCGGCGAAGCTCATGCCGGTGGCGGATTCCAACGATTCACCGAGGACCTCGAAGCCGGCGTTGGAGTAGAGCCGCCGGTCCCCCGGGGCGAAGCGGACGTTGCGGTCGCCGAAGTCGTAGCCGGCGCAGTGGGCCAGCAGATGCCGAACCGTGGCGCCTTCGGGACCTGCCGCCTGGTCGAGTTCCAGCGCGCCTTCTTCGACCGCCATCAACACGGCATAGGCACTGAGGAGTTTGGTGACCGAGG
>NZ_JBNHHB010000018.1:0-77695 GCF_059091905.1 Arthrobacter sp. Dra40 | reverse complement strand
CGATCGTGGACATGCCGGTGGACAGGATCACCGGCTTGCCGGTCTCGCGCAGCGCGGCCAGCAGGTCCAGGTCGGTGACCGAGGCGGACGCGACCTTGTGGGTGAGCGCGCCGGCCTCTTCCATGAACGCGACCGAGGGAACATCCCAGGGCGAGGCGAAGCAGTGCAGGCCGCGGTCGGCGGCGTGCGAGATCAGCTTCTGGTAGATCGGCATGTCGAACTCCACCCGGTACCGGTAGTCCAGGTAGGTCATCTCGCCCCACGGGGTGGAGCGCATCTTGTCCCGCATGTCCGCCGGGGTGGAGATCTCCGGCGTGCGCTTCTGGAACTTCACCGCGTTCGCGCCGGCCTCGGCGGCGACGTCGATCAGCTGCTTGGCGATCTCGATGTCGCCGTTGTGGTTGATTCCGATCTCGCCGATCACGTAGACCGGCTGCCCGGCACCGACCAGCACGTCACCGATCGCGACGGGAGCCGGCGCACCGGCGGGAACAGTGTTGGAAACGGTAGCTTCGGTAGTCATGAGCTGCACTCTTTCTGTTATTGCTGTGGCTTGTTCTTGGCGGCCGCGCCCGTCGTCGGCACCGCTGCGCGCGGCGAGGATGAGTTCGCAGACCTCGCGGACTGCGCCTTCGCCGCCATGGTGCTGAAGCACGGTCCGTGCTGCAGCCTTGACCTCGGCGCGGGCATCGCCCACCGCCACCGGCCAACCAACGACGCCCATGGCGGGCAGGTCGTTGACGTCGTTGCCCACGTAGGCGACCCGATCGGGATCCAGCCGTTGGGCGGCCATCCAGGTGCGGACTGCCCCGGCCTTGTCCGCGACGTCCTGGAGGACGTCGATGCCGAGCTTCAGCGCCCGGGCACTGACCACCTTGTTCCGTTCGGTGGACAGAATCAGTTGGGGAATTCCGGTGCTGCGCAGCCGGGAGATTCCCATGCCGTCTTCGCGGCTCACGCGGACGAATTCCTCGCCCTCGGCATTCACGAAGGCGTGGTCGTCGGTGTGGACGCCGTCGAAGTCCATCACCAAGGCATCCACGTCGAGGCCGCCGGCCAGGGGTGCGGTTGCCTGGCCGGCCAGCGCGCGGACCACGGCCAGGTCTTCCAGCGAGTCGATTTCGACGGCGTGCTCGGCCGGCACTTCCTGCAGCTTCAGTCGGCCGAAGAAGCGGTGCTTGCGGGCCAGGAAACCTTCGGTCCGCATGGCGTAGAACGCTCCGGTTTCGCGGTACTGGGGCGTGCGGTCCTGCCGGCGGGGGCGCACGTCGGCGCTATGCCCGACGGCGGTGACGGCACCGCCGTCGTCGTGCATCCAGTGGAACGCGTGGCTCTCGGTGACGGAGAAGGCAACGTCGGCGCGGTCCTCCAGCACGTCCAGCACGGCATCGTTCAGGTGCGCCGGATCGATGAACGGGGAGGTGCACTGCATCAGGACCGTGACCGCCGGCGGCCGGGGCAACGATGCGAGCACATGGAGCACCGCCGATTCGCTGCTGGCCGTGTCGCCGGAGAGGTCCGCCGGACGCATGACCACGCGGGCGCCGCAGCGTTCGGCTACGGCGGCAATGTCCGGATGGTCGGTGCTGACCACGACGTCGGTCACCGCCGGCGCGGCCAGCGCGCTGTCGACGGCGCGGGCCACCAGGCTGCGGCCGGCCACGGGCTTCAGGTTCTTGAACGGGATCCCTTTGGAGCCGCCGCGGGCCGGGATGACGACCAGGACTTCCTGGGGGTCGGTGTAACTCATTGGAGCCACGGTAGGAAGCGCCGGTAACGTCCCGGGGTGCCCAAGGTTACGGGAAGGCGAGCAACAGCAGACGTTTCACCTAACCCGCCGTACGCTTTCGCGTCTGTGGCCGATAGTGCGGCCGCCAGTAGGCTTGGAGCATGCCCGGGCCCCGCTCTTCGCGCCGCAGACCGCTGCGCATTGTGGTGCCCAGCCGCAACGATCCGTTCCTCAAGCAGTTCACCGAACTGGTGGGCGGACCCCTGGGTCGGCACAGCGCTCCGGGCTTGGTCTCGCCCGGCTTCTTCACCGTTGAGCGCGTGCTGATCATCTTGACGACGTTCGCCGCGCTGCTCTCGGTCCTGGTCAAGACGCCGTGCCGGCTGGCCGGGTGGGAGTTGCCGGACTACTTCTACATGGGCTGCTATTCGGACTGGCCGGTGCTGTTCGAAACCCGCGGGTTGGCCGAGGGCGTGGTGCCGTTCGTTAGCGCGGGCAGTTCTTTTGAGTACCCGGTCCTGCTCGGGCTGCTCGCCGGGGCGACGGCGTGGCTGGTTCCGGGCGAGGGCGTGTCTGCGGGCCGGGCACTGGCCTATTTCGACATCAATGCCACGCTGGCGGGCGTGGCTTGGCTGGTCACGGTGATCGCCACGGCGCGCATGAGCCACCGGCGGCCCTGGGATGCGGCCATGGTGGCGCTGGCACCGGCAATCGTGCTGGCCGGAACGATCAACTGGGACCTGTGGGCCGCCATGCTGGCGGCACTGGCGATGCTCGCCTTCGCGAGGCGCCGGCCGGCCCGGGCCGGGGTGTTCATTGGCCTCGGTGCGGCGCTGAAGTTGTATCCGGTGCTGATCCTCGGAGCCATCCTGCTGCTGGCAGTCCGTACCGGCCGGTACCGCCCGCTGGCCGCGTCCGCCGCCGCGGCGGCCGCGGTCTGGCTGGTCGCCAACCTGCCGTTCATGCTGCGGGATTTCGGCAGCTGGTTCCATTTCCTGGACTACAGCCGGCAGCGCGAGGCCGGGTATTCGTCCATCTGGTACGCCTACAACCTGACCGTGCAGCGGCAGCAACTGCCCGTCCTCAGCCCGGAGTTCATTAACACTGCATCCTTCATGCTGTTCGCGGCGGCCTGCGCAGGGATCGCCGTGCTGGCCCTGACCGCGCCGCACCGACCGCGGATGGCATCGCTGGTGTTCCTCGTAGTGGCCGCTTTCGTGCTCACCAACAAGGTGTATTCGCCGCAGTTCGTGGTCTGGCTGGTACCGCTGGTTGCCCTGGCCCATCCGCGCTGGCGGGACTTCCTGATCTGGCAGTTCTTCGAGGTGATGCACTGGTGGGCCATTTGGATGCATCTGGGCCAGGTCACCAGCGGCGGCGAGGCGGTGCGGAACCTGGATGCGCCCTATTACGTGCTGGCGGTCCTCGCCCACATAGCCGCGACGGCATACATCATGGGAAAGGTCGTCCGGGCCATCTGGCTGCCTGAACATGATCCGGTCCGGCGGGCGGGCACCGATGATCCCCAGGGCGGCGAGTATGACGGCGGCCCCGATGAGTTCGTGCTCCCGCTGCCGGGCCGCGTCGTCCCCGCGGCGCGGGCGGAGCCGGCGTCCGGCGCTGGAGACGCCGCCCGTGAATATTCTTCAACTGGCATGGGTTCGCTTCGGCCGTCCTCTCGGTGGCCGGGCATTGCCAGCGGGGACGGGGAGGGCCCAAGGTTGAACGGAGAGCCGGAAGGAGAAGATCAATCGTGACGGATGTAGCGGTAGTCGGCGCCGGGCCGAACGGGCTGGCCGCGGCCGTGATCATGGCGCGCGCCGGCCTGGACGTCACGGTCTTCGAGGCGGCCGCCACGCCCGGCGGCGGCGCGCGGACCCTGGAGCTGATCAAGCCGGGGTACTGGCACGACGTGTGCTCCGCAGTGCATCCGATGGCCGCAGCCTCTCCGTTCTTCCGTGACTTCGGGCTGCACAAGCGGGTCGAACTGTTGGTGCCGGAAGTCTCCTACGGCCAAGTGATCGACGGAGCGGCCGCCGCCATCGCTTACCGCGACCTGGAGCGAACCGTCGCTGGCTTGGGTGCCGACGGGGCCGCCTATCGGCAGCTGATGCGGCCGCTGGTCGAGCGGGCGGACGCCCTGCTGGAATTCACGATGGACCAGCTGTTGCAGATACCGGCGAGCCCTGTGACGGCCTTCCGGTACGGGATCCGGACCTTGGAACAGGGCTCTGCGGCGTGGAACCTGCGCTTCAAGGAACAGTTCGCGCCGGCCCTTCTCACCGGCGTTTCCGCACACACCACCGGCGGCGTGCGGCGGCTGCCCGCCGCTGGAGCGGGCCTCATGCTCGGCGCGCTGGCGCATGCCGTGGGATTCCCCCTACCAACCGGAGGATCGCAGGCCATTATCGATGCCATGGTGCAGGACCTGCGGGCACACGGCGGCCGTCTCGAGACCGAGCATCGGGTGACGTCGCTGGCCCAGCTGACCGATGCCAAAGCGGTCATGCTGGATACTGCGCCGACCGAGCTGCTCCGGCTGGCGGGGGGCCGGCTCCCCGCCGGTTATGCGCGCGCTTTGCGGCGGTTCCGCTACGGGCCCGGTGCCGCCAAAGTCGATTACATCCTGTCCGGCCCGGTCCCGTGGGCGCACCCGGAGCTGCGCCGGGCCGGCACCGTGCACTTGGGCGGAACGCGCGGACAGATGGCGGCGTCCGAACGGGCCATCGCCCGGGGCCGACACTCGGAGGATCCGGTGATCCTGGCGGCACAACCAGCCGAGTTTGATCCCTCCCGCGCGCCCGCCGGGGGCCACGTGGTCTGGGCCTACTGCCATGTCCCGCGCGGATCCCCCCGGGACATGGAGTCAATTATCACCGCAGCACTGGAACGGGCCGCCCCTGGCTTCACCGATCTGGTGGTCGACTCCCGGAGCATGTCCGCTGCCGACTACGAGGCGTACAACCCCAACTACGTGGGCGGTGACTTCGGCACCGGCGCGGTGACCCTGCCGCAGCTCGCGGCACGGCCGGTACTGAGCCCCAAACCGTGGCAGACGCCGCTGCACGGCGTCTATCTCTGCTCGGCCGGAACACCTCCCGGACCGGGCGTGCACGGGATGGCCGGCTACCGTGCCGCAGAACTCGTGTTGAAAGAGCAATTCGGACTGGCCGTACCACCCCTGCAGCCGTGAAGCCGTGGCCCGCGGAGCTGATCGAAGGCAAGATGGTCCCATGGATCCCGTAGCGGCCCTCAATGAAATCGCCTTCTGGCTGGAGCGCGAGCTGGCGCCCACGTTCAAAGTGCAGGCGTTCCGGAAGGCAGCCGCCGTGGCCGCCGGGCTGGACCCCGACGAGCTGGCTGCACGGGCGCGCACCGGCCGGCTGAAGAGCATGAAAGGGATCGGGGCCAGAACCTTCGAAGTCATTCAGCAGGCGGTCGACGGCGAGGTCCCCGACTACCTGGTGAAGGTCCGGGAACGTTCGGCGGAACCACTGGCCGAAGGCGGCCGCGAGCTGCATCAGGCCCTCCGCGGCGATCTGCACAGCCACAGCGACTGGTCCGACGGCGGCTCGCCGCCGGAAGACATGGTCGACGCAGCACGCTGGCTCGGCCGCGACTACTTGGCCCTGACCGACCATTCGCCGAATCTCACGATCGCCAACGGCCTGAGCGCAGAGCGCCTGGCCAGGCAGCTTGACCTCGTGGCCCGGATCAATGCCAAAGCCGACGGTATCCGGGTCCTGACCGGCATCGAGGCCGACATCCTGGAAAGCGGCGAACTCGACCAAACGCCCCAGATGCTGGACCGGCTGGACGTGGTGGTGGCCAGCGTGCACTCCAAGCTCAGGTCGGACCGCGGCACCATGACCCGCCGAATGCTCGGCGCCATCAACAACCCGCGCACCAACGTGCTGGGCCACTGCACCGGACGGCTGGTCAAGGGATCGCGGGGAACACGCCCGCAATCGGAATTCGACGCCGAGCGCGTGTTTGCCGCCTGCGCCGAGAACGGCGTCGCCGTCGAAATCAACTCCCGGCCGGAGCGGCAGGACCCGCCGGATGAGCTGATCCAGCTGGCCCTCGACGCCGGCTGCCTGTTCAGCATCGACAGCGACGCCCACGCGCCCGGCCAGCTGGATTTCCTCCACTACGGTGCCGAACGGGCCGCCAACAACGGCGTTCCCGCCGAACGGATCATCACCACGTGGCCGGTGGAGCGGCTGCTGGAGTGGTGCAGCCAGGGGCGGTAGCGCACCGGCGGCACCAAGCCGGGACTCCTTCCTCGCAGCGGAGTCCGCCAAGCCCGTCATAGGCCCTCCGATGAAACGTCAAATCAGCTATATTCCTCAGTATGCTGAACAATTTTTCAAAGGCGGCCTTGGCGGTGCTTCTCATGCTGCTGATGTCCTCCTGCGGCCTGCAGGTGCCTGTGGATCCGGAAGGAACGTTGGACCGGATCAGCAACGGAGTTCTCAGAGTGGGGGTCTCGCATAACCCGCCCTGGACGGCAGTCCAAAACGGGGAGGAACCGGGAGGTTCGGAGGCAGAGGTGGTGAGGCAATTCGCCGGCACCCGCGGAGCAACGATTGAGTGGACAGCCGCCGGCGAGGAATCCCTGATGGGCAGGCTTGAACGCGGCGAGCTTGACCTCGTCATCGGGGGCCTGACGAAAAAATCGCCGTGGTCGGACAAGGCGGCCCTGACCCAGCCCTACGCCGAGGGCCTTGCCCCCGACGGAGGCAAGGAGGAGTACGTCATGGCATCCCGGATGGGCGAAAACGCCTTCATGCGGGAACTGGAAATGTTTCTTCTCGACCGGAAGGAACAGGGATGAATACCCGCTTTGGCCGCACTGAGCTGCCCGACCAGCAGCAAAAAGCCCTGCGCCGCGCCATCAAACTCCAGTGGACCACCCTCGCCGTCCTGGCCGTGTCGGTCACTCTGGTCTTCCTGACCATGGGCAATTCCCAGGCGATGAAGGCGGCCTGGATTGAAGACATGCTCAACTTCGCGCCGCCCATCGCGTTCCTGCTGGCGATGAAGATCATCAACAGGCCGCCCAGCAGGAAATACCCCTACGGCTACCACCGGTCTACCGGGATCGCACACCTTGTTGCTGCGGTGGCTCTGTGCACCATGGGCGCCTTCTTGGTGATCGATTCCGGCATGGGCCTGCTGAAAGGGGAGCACCCGCCGATCGGCTCGGTCCAGCTGCTGGGCCATACCATCTGGCTCGGCTGGCTCATGATGGTGGTCATGGCAGTGACAGCCGTGCCGCCGGTACTGCTCGGCCGCGCCAAGGAAAAACTCGCCGAGCAACTGCATGACAAGGTCCTCTACGCCGATGCAGACATGAACAAGGCGGACTGGATGACTGCAGTCGGCTCGATCGTCGGCGTCGCCGGCATCGGAATCGGTCTGTGGTGGGCCGACGCCGCCGCCGCATTGTTTATTGCGGGCGGGATCCTGCGCGACGGATACAAAAACATGCGCGGCTCCATCACCGACCTGATGGATACCCGGGCCAGAACCTACGATGACTCGGAGTCTCATCCGCTGATCCAACGCATCGATGATTACCTTCGCCAGCTCGAATGGGTCGAAGAATCCGGTTCACGCGTCCGCGACCAGGGCCATGTGCTGCACGCCGAAGCCTTCGTCGTTCCCCGCGACGGCCACCTCCCGTCGGTCAAAGTCCTCGAAGAGGCAAGGGACGGTTGCATCGACCTGCACTGGATGATCCAGGACATCGTCCTGGTGCCGGTTTCCGAACTGCCCGAGGAAGCGGGCGGAGCGTCGGAGCGCCAGTCCGAGCGAAACCTTTGACCTCGGCGCGGTAGGCCGCGGCGCCACCGTATATCGTGCAAAGGGGCGGCTTCCTTTGCTGCCCAAAAAGCTAACGACGGCGGCGCACGGCTGCCGCAAGGAGGTACAGATGCGTCTGGGAACAGTACGGCGGAACGGGACCACGCAGGCGTTCCGGCAGGACGGCGAAGCCACGGTCTACCTGCCGGCCAAGGACGTGGGCGAACTGCTGCAGCGAGACGACTGGCGCACCCTCTCCGGGGAACCGGGGCCGGCGCCGCAGCACGCGGAGCTGGACATGCCGATCCTGCGCCCGGGCAAGATCCTCTGTGCGGGCCTGAACTACTACGCGCATGCCGAAGAAGTGGGCCAGGAAGTCCCGAAGTACCCCACCATCTTCACCAAGTACGCCAATGCGCTCGTCGGCCCGACCGACGACGTGGTGCTGCCCGCCGCCAGCAGCAAGATCGACTGGGAAGCCGAGCTGACGGTGGTGATCGGCTCCCGGGTCAGGCACGCCGACGAGGCCGGCGCCCGCGCCGCGATCGCCGGTTACACGGTGATGAACGACGTTTCGGTCCGCGACTGGCAGGGCCGCACCTCGGAGTGGTTCCAGGGCAAGAACTGGGACCGGATGACTCCGGTGGGCCCCGTCGTCGTCACGGCGGATGAGCTGGATCCCGACGCCGGACTGGCGGTGGAATGCGAACTGGACGGGGTCACCAAGCAGTCGGGCAACACCTCGGACCTGATTTTCTCCTGCGCCAAGCTGGTGTCATATGTCAGCGAATTCATGACCTTGGAGCCCGGCGACCTGCTGGCCACCGGGACGCCCGCCGGCGTGGGCCTGGCCCGGAAGCCGCGTGAATGGATCCCCGCCGGGGCGCAAATGGTCACCCGGATCGAGGGGATCGGCGAGCTGCGCAACCATTGCGTGCCGGAAGAACATAGCTGAAACGTCGCATTTGACGGGCCCGCGGCTTAGGATCAAACCGTGGCACAAACCCGGCTGTACGGGCGTGAGAATGAGGTGGCGCAGTGGCGCGACCTCGCCTCAGCCGTGGAAGCCGGCCACAGCATCGAATTGACGGTCAGCGGCCCGTCCGGCATCGGCAAGACCACGCTGCTGGAAACGCTCTGCGCGGATGCCTCCGCGCGCGGCTGGAAGCTGCTGCGCGCCGCCGGTGCCGCCCGCCGCTCGTTGCCCGGCTCCATGTTCTGGCAGTGGTTCGCACCGCTGGCCCAGCAGATGCCGGACCACGGTCCGCACTTCGACGGGCAGGGCAGGGTGCTGCATTCGTTCCTGACCTCCGCCGGGGGTCCGCTGCACAAGGACGCGCTCACCTATTCCGCGTCCTGGGTACTGCGTTCCTTGGCGCAGGAGGCCCCGGTGATCGCCATGGTGGACGATGCGCAGTGGTTGGATGAACTCTCGCTGCAGTCGCTTTCGGACATGGGGGTGCTGCTGATCGGGGCCCCGCTGCTGATCGTGCGCGGGGTGCGCACCGGCCGGGGCGCCGAGCGTGGTGACGGGATCCGCACGGACACCCTGTTGTTGGATGGGCACGACGGCGGCGCCCGCCAGGGTGAGTCCCGCCCCGGCGCCTCACGCTCCGGCGGCCCCGGCGTCCCCGGCCCCGGCGGGCGGGTGCATTGGCCGTTGGAACCGCTGGACCACCGGGCGGTGGCAGAGTGGGCGGCCTGTCGGATGCCCGCCGTGGATCCCGCGGCGGCGGCACGCATCCATGCGGCTGCGGGAGGGATGCCGTTCTACGTGCACGAGATCCTGGAGGGCGGTGTCGAGGTCGGCACCGACAGGGCAAGCGCGGAAGCCGCAGTGCTGGAAGACCGCCTCGCCCGGCTCTCGCCGGCGGAGCGGACGGTGCTGGACGCCGTCGTCGTGCTGGGGGAGGATGCCAGCCAGCAGCTGCTGGCACGGATGACCCGGCTGCCCACAGACGCCATCGCCTCGGTACTGAAACGGCTGGCCGCGGCGCGTTTTCTGAGTTCGCTGCGCCCCCGGCCGCGGATCCAGCATGCGCTGGTGGCCGACGCGGTGCTCGCCACGCTGGATCCGGAACGCCGGGCCGAAATGCACGGCCTGGCGGCTGCCGCCTTGCGGGCACACGGGAGCGAACCAGCCGTCGTCGCGGGCCATCTGCTGGACACCGAGCCCGGCACTGATCCCGCTGCGGCCGAAATCCTGCTTGATGCCGCAATCGGCGCCCGCCGCTCCGGCTCGTGGGAGCTTGCCGTCCGGTTGATCGGGCGGGCGATGGCCGAAGAACAGTTGCCGGCCGAGCTGCAGCGCAGGATCCTGATTGAGGCCTCGCTGGCCTACCAGGCCGCCGGCCGCATCAAACCGGCAGCGGAGTTAGGGCGCCGGGCGCTGGCGATGACCGAGGGCACGCGGGCCCGGGTCGAGCTGTTGATGGAATTTGCCGAAGCGCAGTATGCCATCAACCGGGTGGAGGAAAGTTCGCGCTGCTTCAGCGAGGCGCTCAAGGAACTGGAGAACGACGCCGAACCGGACACCGAGCTCAGGCGCCGCGTCATTGCGCAGGCCACCGGGGCGGGATTTCAGCAGTTGCAGTTTACGTCGCAATACGGCCAGGAATTGGCGGACATCCTGGCCCAGGATCCGGTCGAGGACGGCCCCAGCGACCGCATGCTGCTCATCCAGGAGGCCCTGCGGCTGAGCGTGACCGGCGCGGATGCCAAGCGCAGCGGTGAACTGGCCCTGCGCGGTTATGCCGGCGGGAAACTGCTGGCGGAGGTCGGCGCGGAATCCAACATCATCAACTATGCAACTGGCGCGCTCAACGGCTCGGAACAGGATGCCGCCGCGTTGGAGCTGCTGGATGCGGCAATCGCCGAGGCGCGGGCCAACTCGTCGCCGATGGCCAATGCCACGCTGAGCTACTGTCGGGGAGCCATCCACCTCAACCGGGGACGGCTGCGGCTGGCCCAGATGGATCTGGAAACCGCCATGCAGGCGGCGGATACCGGCTGGCGAACGTACTTGGAAGTGGCCTGCGTGACGCTGGCCGAGATCTATATTGCCCGGGACGATCTTGCCGCCGCCGACGCCCTGTTGAAGCGGGTGCCGCTGGCGGAAGAACGCGTGCCGCTGGTCCAGGCCATGGCCCTGCAGCTGCACGGAGTAGTCACCGCCGGGCACGGTGAGCATCAGGAGGCCCTTGAGTTCTTCTCCGCAGCGATGGATTTGGATGCAGGCCTGGGCCCAACGTTGAGTCTGTGGAAACGCAGCACCATCGAATCCGCTGCCCGCGCCGGCCAGACCGAATATGCCGCCGCGGTCGCCGCGGAGCTGCTGCAGGAGGTCCGGTCCTTCGGCGCTCCCCGCTTGACCGGCACGGTACTGCGGCTCGCCGCGCTGGCCCAGTCCGGCCGGACCGCTGTCGTCATGCTGCGTGAGGCCATCGCCCTGCTGGAGGCGCACGAAGGCCGGTACCAACTGGCTCTCGCGTTGGCAGATCTGGCGGAGACGTGCCTTTCGTCCGCACAGGCCGACGACTTGCAGGTGTTCCGCGCCGAGGCGCTGGCGGCCGCGCGGAAGTCCTTGGTGCTGGCGAACCGGATCGGGGCCGCCGCGGTGGCACGCCGCATGACGCGGCTGCTGGCCCAGCAGGACTCGCAGCTGCCGCTGATTGCGGAGAACAAGGCGGACCGGCTGACGCCGGCCGAGTACCGGGTCTGCGCGCTGGCGGCCAAAGGACTCACCAACCGCAAGATCGCCGCCGAACTGTTTATCACCATCAAGGCCGTGGAGTGGCACCTGTCCCGCTCCTTCTCGAAGCTGGAAATCAGCTCCCGCAAGGCCCTGCCGACCGTGATGGACCCCCAGGACTGAGTCCGCGGGAGCCTGTTGCCGGTGGGCGCCCAACCGAGAACGCCACCAGAGAGTCACCAGATCAAGGAGGGCACATGCGAGTTTCCGTGCTTCGTGAGGCGGGCCTGGCCCGTCCGTACAGCGAATCCAAGCCGCTGGTCATTGAGGACCTCGACACGCCGATGCCCAGACGAGGCGAGGTGGGCGTCGACATCACCTTTTCCAGCCTGTGCCATTCGGACCTCTCCGTCGTCGACGGCAGCCGGGTGCGCCCCTTGCCGATGGCCCTCGGCCATGAAGCTGTCGGCCGCATCACCAGTCTCGGTGAAGGCGTGGACGACGTGAAGATCGGCGATCACGTCGTGTTGGTGTTCGCCCAGTTGCGGGCAGTGCCGCACCTGTCTGGCCGGCCGGCCGGCCCTGTGCGATCGGGCCGCCGAGGCGAACGGCAGCGGCGACCTGCTGCACGGCGAGGCGCTGCTGCGTTCTGCCGACGGCGGGAGGATCAACCACCATCTCGGCGTCTCCGCGTTCTCGGATCACGCGGTGGTCGCCCGGGAATCAGTTGTGGTGGTCGAAGAGGACGTACCAAACGAGGTTGCGGCCATGTTCGGGTGTGCCGTCCTGACCGGGATGGGTGCGGTGTTCAACACGGCGCGGGTTGAAGCTGGGCAGACGGTGGCCGTTTTCGGTCTGGGGGCTGTGGGACTGGCATCGGTCATGGCCGCCCGGATCTCGGGAGCATCGGACGTCATTGCGATCGATCCCAATACGGCGAAGCATGCCTTGGCGTTGAAGGCGGGTGCAACCGCGGTGGGGACGCCGGAAGAGGCCGCCGCGCTGACCGCGAAGGCGGCAGGCGGCGGCGTAGACGTTGCCATCGAAGCCGCCGGCTCCGCCCGCGTGCTGGCCGGCTGCCTGGAGGTCACCAATCGGGGAGGCGCCGTCGTCGCCGTCGGCCTCCCACACCCCTCCCAGGAGCTCAGAGTCCCGGCCCTGCAATTCGCCGGCATGGGCAAGCGCCTCCTCGGATCCTATATGGGCGATGCGGTCCCGGAGCGGGACATTCCCCGTTACCTCGGGTACTGGCGCGAGGGACGGCTTCCCGTCGAACTGCTGCACACGGACACCTACCCCCTGGACCAGATCAACGAGGGCCTCGAAGCCCTGGCTCAAGGGCAAGTTGTCCGGAGGCTCTTCAAGGCCTGACAGGGATGCTTCAGGTCGCGCCGAGGCCCGGCATGTTGCCTGCTGCTGGCGGCCCTCCAGTAAGGACTGCAGCACCCTAGGGTTTTCTAACTAGGGTGGATTGATCTGGAATACGCGCGGGTCCTCGACCATGATTGAAGGTGTCAGCAACCGGAACGGGTAACCAAACCGGAGGCGGCGGTATTGGGATCCGAGTTGGGGGACCTGCCTTCGGGCGGTGGATCCAGATATCGCACACGAAATGGCTCGAAGTGAGTTGGCTAATGGGGAGGCCTGACTTTGAGCCATTTCGTATGCCCGGGCCATGACAGACTGGTTCCGTGGCCCATCTCGACGTCTCCAACATTGACTATTTCCTTTCCGACGGCCGCCAGTTGCTCAACGGCGTCGGCTTCAAGGTCGGCGACGGGGCCAAAACGGCCCTGATCGGTCCCAACGGCACCGGCAAGACCACCCTGCTGCGGATCATCGCCGGGGACGTTGCCCCGGACGACGGCGCCGTGGCCCGCTCCGGCAGCATGGGCATCATGCGCCAGTTCGTCGGCCAGGTCCGCGACCAGACCACCGTCCGGGACCTGCTGGTCGGCGCCGCCCCGCCTGCCCTGGCCGCCGCTGCCCGCGCCGTGGACGAGGCGGAACTGGCCATGATGGAGCACGACGACGAGCCCACCCAGATGCGCTATGCCCAGGCGATCGCTGATTGGGGCGATGCCGGCGGCTACGAGCAGGAGACGGTCTGGGACGAGGTCACCATGGCCTCGCTGGGCGTGCCCTTCGACCGGGCGCATTACCGCAACGCGTCGACCCTGTCCGGCGGCGAACAGAAGCGCCTGGTGCTGGAAGCACTCTTCTCCGGTCCGGACGAACTGCTGCTGCTGGACGAGCCGGACAACTACTTGGACGTGCCCGGCAAGCGCTGGCTGGAGGACAAGCTGCGCGAGTCGCGGAAGTCGGTGCTGTTCGTCAGCCACGACCGTGAGCTGCTGGCCAACGCGGCCACCCGGATCGTCACGCTGGAGCCGGGCGCCCTCGGGGCCACCGCCTGGGTCCACGGCGGCGGGTTCGAAAGCTACCTGCAGGCCCGCGACGACCGGAACTCGCGGTTCGAGGAACTGCGCAAACGGTGGGACGAGGAGCACGCCAAGCTCAAAGAGCTGGTGAACATGTACAAGAACAAGGCCGCCTTCCGCTCCGACATGGCCAACCGCTACCACGCCGCCACCACCCGGCTGCAAAAGTTCCTCGAAGCCGGACCACCCGAGGCCGTGCCGATCGAGCAGAACGTGCAGATGCGGCTCAAGGGCGGGCGCACGGCCAAGCGGGCGGTGGTGGCCAGCAAGCTGGAGCTCACCGGGCTGATGAAGCCGTTCAGCACCGAGATTTGGTTCGGCGACCGCGTGGGCGTGCTGGGGTCCAACGGCTCCGGCAAGTCCCACTTCCTGCGCCTGCTGGCCGGCGGCGGCACCGACCCGGAGAAGGAGCACCTACCGGTCTCGGAGGTCCGGATCGCCGATGTGCCGCACACCGGCACGGTCAAGCTCGGGGCCAGGATCCGCCCCGGTTTCTTCGCGCAGACCCACGTCCGGCCGGACCTGCTGGGCAAGTCCCTGGTGGACATCCTGCACCGCGGCGACGACCACCGCTCCGGCCTGGGCCGGGAGGCCGCAGCAGCCGTGCTGGACCGCTACGGCCTGGCCCGGCAGGCGGAGCAGCTGTACGACTCGCTCTCCGGCGGCCAGCAGGCCCGGCTGCAGATCCTGCTGCTGGAGCTGTCCGGCGCCACCCTGCTGCTGCTCGACGAGCCCACCGACAACCTGGACCTGCACTCCGCCGAGGCACTGGAGCGGGCCATCGACGCGTTCGAAGGCACGGTGCTGGCGGTGACCCACGACCGCTGGTTCTCGCGCAGCTTTGACCGGTTCCTGGTCTTCGGTTCCGATGGCAAGGTCTACGAAAGCGACACCCCGGTCTGGGACGAGGAACGTGTTGTCCGGGAACGCTGAGCCGAAAGGACGGGCGAGCAAAACGGCCGGCCGTCCAACCGGCGGACCGCCCCGCCAAGCGACGATGGCGAAGTACGCCACCTTCGCCATCTTCGCGCTGAACGGACTGGTCTTCGCCAGCTGGGCGGCTCGGATCCCAGCGGCCGCGGCAACGCTGAACATCAGCGCCGGCCAAATCGGCGCCCTGCTCCTGGCACTCGGCCTCGGCTCGGTCATTTCGCTGCCGATCGCCGGACCGGTGGCGGCCAGGATCGGCACCGCCAACACCGTCCGCGCCGGCGGCCTGATCGCCGCGGTCAGCGGCGCGGGTCTGGCCGGCGCGCTCGCCGCCGGCTCGGTGCCGGGCTCAGCGGCCGCGCTGTTCTGCTACGGCATCGGCGTGGCCTGGTGGGACGTGGCGCAGAACATAGAGGGCGCCGATGTGGAGCGGAAGCTGCTCCGCACGGTCATGCCCCAGTTCCATGCCGCCTTCAGCCTCGGCGCCTTTACCGGGGCCATGCTCGGCGCCTGGCTCTCCGTGCTGGGCGTCTCGCTGTCCGCCCATTTGGCGGTGCTGGCCGCGGTCGTCGCGGTCGCCACCTGGCTGGTGCCGCGGGCTTTCCTGCCGCACCTTAAGCGTCCTGAGGACGACGGCGGTGCTCACCGCGGGCGGTTCGCCGCCTGGCGCGAACCCCGGACGGTGCTGATCGGCGTCGTCGTTTTGGGGGCGGCCCTGACCGAGGGTGCCGCCAACGACTGGATCGCGCAGGCCACCGTCGTCGGGCTCGGTGCCACCGAAGCCATGGGCGCCGTGATGTTCGGCGTCTTCGTGGCCGCCATGACGTTGCTGCGTTTCGCCGGCGGCCGGTTCATCGACCGCTGGGGCCGGGTTGCCGTTCTGCGGATCAGCCTGGGCACCGCGCTAGCCGGCCTGCTGCTGTTCGTGTTGGCGCCGAACCTGCCGCTGGCCTTTGCCGGAGCGGTGCTCTGGGGAGCCGGCGCGGCTTTGGGCTTCCCGATGGGCATGTCTGCCGCCGCAGACGATCCGGTCCGCGCCGCCGAACGCGTCTCCGTTGTCTCAACCCTGGGCTACGTGGCCTTCCTGGCCGGGCCGCCGTTCCTCGGGTTCCTCGGCGAACACGTCGGCATCCGCAACGCCCTGCTCGCCGTCGCCGTCCTCATGGTGGCCTCGCTGCTCACCGCCCCCGCCGCCCGGGAGCAGCGGAACCCGCGGCTTTGAGGCGACCGGTCGGTTCAGAGGGGCTCTGGCCGCTTCTGCTGCGGCGCGGATAAGGTGAAGTCGCGGTTTTGAAGCAGCGAGCTGACCGGGGGAACCGGGTGGCCGCGGAGGTGGATTCCCACCGCGACCGCCACGGCCGTCGCCCCGAGAACTCCGCAGATGATGTCCGTCATGGTGTCCTGCAGGTTGGCGTTTTGTGCGTGGCTGCCCAGGAGATGGTCGCTAGTGAACTCGGCGATTTCCCATGCGGCAGCGACGAAACCGCCAGAGGTCACCACCCCGGCCACCACCAGAAAGGGCGGAAGGTCAAGGTGTTTCCTCCGGCCGACCGTACCGAGGGCGAACGTGATGGCGCACCCCACGAGCAACCCCGCGAACACGTGGATGACCTTGTCCCAATCGGGCCTGAAAGCGTAGAGCCCCAACCGGGTCCCGGCGAACGGTCCCGCAAGCAGGAACCCCAGATAGCAGGCGTGCAACCACGCGGGGAACCGGGCCTCTATGGCCCGCTCCACCGAGGAGGGAACCAGTGCGGCCACGGCCAACAGGGCCGGAACCACGGCCTCGCTCCAAGCATTGGCTACGGCGGCGCCTCCTAAGAAACCAAGAAATAGCAGCTCGACCGGGATCAACATCGCCGTTCCGGGGACGGCCAGGAACGACCGGATGCCCGAGCGGAACGGCAGGGCCTCGGTGCCGGCATCTCCTTCGGCGGGCTGGCCGACCATCGGCGCACCGCTCTTCGTGCGCCCTAGGGTCTCCTCCGGCACGTCGGGTGCGTCGGAGGGGTCGGAGGCGGGAGGCAGGCTCATGGCGTGGGGCCGACGATCAGGATGTCGCCACCCCCGCGGCCCGAGCTGTGACCGGCGGCGTGGAACCATTGCGGTCCAAGCGGTGATGCTCTGCCAGCGCCTCCAGGATTGGTGCCTCGCTCTGATCCATGGACCCCCCTTTAAGCCGGCCCTGACAAGCTTGCTTAATGTCGGTCACGCTATCGGCCCGGACCCCGGCGCGCAAGGAGTGCGATCCGCTGGGCTGGGGTACGTCCACATCGGCGAGACCGCCGGGGTTACCTCACATCAGGACACGCGGACTCTACGTCGTTCTTCCACGCCTTGGGTGGCA
The DNA here is from genome assembly GCF_059091905.1 of Arthrobacter sp. Dra40. Taxonomy (NCBI): domain Bacteria; kingdom Bacillati; phylum Actinomycetota; class Actinomycetes; order Micrococcales; family Micrococcaceae; genus Arthrobacter; species Arthrobacter sp. Dra40. Next base: position 60,749 of record NZ_JBNHHB010000018.1, on the reverse strand, counting down.
TCAACTACAGTGGCCCCATCACCTTCGAAAGCTGCTCCTCCGCCGTCGTCGCACGGGGACTGTCCAACGATTTGGCCGTCTGGCGGAACCTGTGGACCGACGGCGAAGACCTCGCCATCCACGCCCGCGAGTTCATTGCCAACCACTTACACGCCACACGGGCGACCCGATGACCCTTGACGAACTCGTCGCACGCGTCAAGCAGCGGAAAGGCCACAAAGAGGCGCCCGTGGTCATCGGCGTCGTCGGCGCGCCGGGCGCCGGCAAGACCACCCTGGTGGAAAGTCTCATCAAAGAACTCAACAGGGACACCCCGGAACCCGAACACCAGGAATTCGCCCACGTCCCGATGGACGGCTTCCACCTCTCGGATCAGGAACTGACCCGCCTTGGCATCCTTGACCGAAAGGGCGCACCGGAGACCTTCGATGTCTACGGCTACGCCGCGCTGCTGCAACGGCTGCGCTCGAAACGGGATGCAGTGGTCTACGCGCCGGGATTCGAGCGAACCCTCGACCAACCCATCGCCGGCGTCATCCCCGTCTTCCCTTCCGCCACTACCATCCTGACCGAAGGAAACTATTTGCTCCTCGGCAGCCCCGAGTGGCGGAAAGTGCGCAGCCAGTGCAACGAGGTCTGGTACTGCGTGCAGGACGACAGCACGCGCATCCAGCGCCTCATCCAGCGACACACCGACTTCGGCAAGAGCCCCGCGGAGGCAGAAGCCTGGGTGACCACCGTCGATGAAAAGAACGCCCAACTGATCCGTGCCACCCGGACCGACGCAGACCTCATCGTCACCCTGGAAGAAATCGGTGCGGCGTCATTGCATATTCCAGTCGCCACAACAGAGACGTATTGCAAGAGTCCAGAGGACACCTTGTTCGGCTGACTTGGTGCCTGCAGGGCGGTTCCAGTCGCTCAAGAACGCCGATTGATAGTCCTGCTCAGCAATTATCCGTATCAAGTGTCTCGTCAGATAGACGAGTCCTTAAATCATCCGCCTGAGCAGCAATGGCCCGGTGCTGGTCGCGAGTGAACCTTCTGACCTGCATGTCGAGCAATGCGCGGCAGACAATTTCCTCCAACTCCAACAGTTCGGTAAGACGACGGATAGCTTCGTCCAAGTCGGCTGAATCTTCGACCACTTGGAAGACCTCGTCACGCCGATCCATGGCCTTCAAAAGGCCGTCCAAGATTTTCAGGCTGAGCTCGGCCTGCCACCGCGCCTCCGCATTCATGCTGTGATTCTTCCACGCACTGTTAACCCACCGGAGGAAGGTCTGTTGAACGGACCGGCTTGCCCGACAACGGGGCCTGCGGGAATCGACGTACCCTCGCCTCCTCAGGGGCGCGCTCCGGGCCAGCTCAGGGCTTCGCCCAATAGAGCGGGCCCGGCCGAAGCCCGTAGCGTCATCCGCAGGGATGATCCAGCCGGTCGCCAAGATCATCCCTGCGTGCGGTGTGCGGGCGGCCGGCAATCCGTAACGTAGCTAGTGGCCCCGGGAATGGGCGCCACCCCACATACAAAGGACGGTTCAGATGATCGAGGCACAGGGCCTGGTCAAGGTCTACGGAAACAAACCGGCAGTGCAGGGCGTCTCCTTCACCGTGCAGCCCGGCCGGGTCACCGGCTTCCTGGGCCCGAACGGTGCAGGCAAGTCGACCACCATGCGGATGATCATGGGACTGGACCGTCCCACCTCCGGCGACGTGCTGGTCAACGGCAAGCATTACGCCAAGCATCGCGCACCGTTGCGCGAAGTCGGCGCCCTGCTGGACGCCAAGGCGGTGCACACCTCGCGGACCGCGTACAACCACCTGCGGGCGATGGCCGCAACGCACAGCATCCCCACCAAGCGGGTGAATGATGTGATCGAGCTGACCGGCCTCGGCGCCGTGGCCAAGAAGCGCGTCGGCGGCTTCTCCCTCGGCATGGGGCAGCGGCTGGGCATCGCGGCTGCGCTGCTGGGCGATCCGCAGACCATCATCCTGGACGAGCCGGTGAACGGTCTGGACCCGGAAGGCGTGCTGTGGGTGCGCAACCTGGTCAAGGCGCTGGCCGCCGAGGGCCGTACGGTGTTCCTGTCTTCCCACCTGATGAGCGAAATGTCGCTGACGGCGGACCACCTGATCGTGATCGGCCGCGGCCGGATCATCGCCGACGCGCCCATCCAGGACATCCTTAACAACCGCGCCCAGCGGGTGCGCGTGCGCACCGACCGGCCCGACGTCCTCACCCGGGCACTGGCCGGCGAAGGCGTCAGCGTCGAGGCCCGCGAACCGGAACTGCTGGAAGTCAGCGGTGTTGCCGCCCGCGCCATCGCCGAGACTGCCCTCGCCCAGCAGGTGCTGGTCTACGAGCTCACCCCCCTGCAGGCGTCCCTGGAGGAGGCCTACATGGACCTGACCAAGGACGAAGTCGAATACCATTCCGGCCCGCTGGCCGATGTACATGACCATGCCGGCAATGCAGAGTCCGGACGGCACGCTGCTGTCGCCGCCGGCGTCGGCCAGGAAGGAAACTGACCATGAGCGCTGCAACCCTGACTTCCCAAGCGGGCCGCGTCACCGGCCCCGGCGTGAGCTTCCCCCGCACGCTGAACAGCGAGTGGATCAAGTTCACCACCCTGCGTTCCACCTGGGTCCTGCTGGCCACCACCGTCCTGGTCATGGTGGGCATCGGCCTGCTCGGCGGCTGGGGCATTGCCACCGGCATGGAGCAGATGGAAAGCGCGGGCCAGGATCCGGCGGCCGCAGGCATGGACTCGTCAATCCTGTACCTGATGACCAGCGGCGGCCTAGACTTCGGCCAGCTGATCATCGGCTCGCTGGGCGTGCTGCTGATCGCCTCCGAGTACTCCACCGGCATGGTCCGCTCCACCATGACGGCCGTGCCGTCGCGGCTGTCGCCGCTGTTCGCCAAGGCGCTGGTCGTCGCAGTGGTGGCCGCCGTCGTCGGAATTGTGTCCAGCTTCATCACCTACTTCCTGCTGCAGCCGATCCTGGCCAATTACGGCAGGGAATTCGGGCTGGACGTGGACCACCTGGTGCAGTCCATGCTGCTCTCCGGCGTGTACCTTGCCGTGGTGGCACTGATGGGCCTGGCGCTCGGATCCCTGCTGCGCAACAGCGCCGGCGGGATCGTCACCCTGGTGGTGCTGCTGCTGGTGCTGCCGATCGTCGCCCAGATCATCCCCTTCGACTGGGTACAGGACGGCGTCATGCCCTACCTGCCCTCCAACGCGGGACGGCAAATGGTGATGCTGGAAACCGCCGACGGGGACCTGACCCAGTGGCAGGGCGGGCTGGTCATGGCGGCCTGGGCCGCAGTGCTGCTGGCCGGCGCCGCGGTGACCACCAAGGCCCGGGACGTCTAAGCGCGCGGCTAGGCTCGATGCATGACTGACAAGCCTTCGGTGAGGGAGGCGGCGGAACGAACGGCCGCCGTCTCCTTCACCGAAATCTCCTCCAAGCGCCGGGGCCCCATCCGGCGCTATTTCCACACCCACCCGGTGGCGATGGACTGGGTGCTGATCGGCATCCATCTGCTGTTTGGGTTGCCGAATGCCGTGATGACCGCGGCCGACGGCGAGTGGTCGCCGCTGCTGCTGCTGTTGGCCGGAGGCGCGGCGCTGGTGTGGCGCCGCCGCTATCCGCTGCTGGTGCTGGCGGCCGTTGCCGTGGTGGACATGCTGATTGTGCTGGTGACCAGCACCGGCAGCGGCTCCTTCGCCATGTGGTTCGCCGTCTACACGGTGGCCACCACCCAGCCCGCGGTGCGCGCCATCGCGGCGGCGGTGCTCGCCGTCGTGCCGATGATGGTGGTCATGGCGGTCCGGATGCCGCCGGAGATCGCCAAGCAGATCGCCAGCGGGGAGGTCCCGGCATTTGTTGGCCTGATCACCGGGCTGGTGCTGGTCTTGGCGAACGTCATCGCCGCTGGCATTGGCGTCACCGTCCGCCGAGACCGGATGCACGACGTCGAGCTGCAGCGCTGGGCGGCGGACAATACCAAGCTGGCGTCGGCGAACGAACGCACCCGCATTGCGCGGGAGATGCATGATGTGGTGGCCCACTCGCTGTCGGTGATGATCGCGCTCTCGGATGGCGCCGCCGTCGTGGTCCGCAAGGATCCGGAACGCGCCGGGCAGGTCCTGGACCAACTCTCCGCGACGGGCCGCACGGCGCTCGCGGACATGCGCCGGGTGCTGGGCGTGCTGCGCACAGAGAACGGTGTGGAAGCGGCCCCGCTGGCGCCGGCACCGTCCGGCGATCAGCTCAGCGGCCTGCTGGACGGCTTCCGCGCAGCGGGCCTGCCGCTGCGCACGGTCATGTCCGGGCCGCCGCTGCCGGAAGACCAGAATTTCCGGCTCACCGTGTTCCGAATTGTGCAGGAGTCGCTCACCAACGTGCTGCGCTACGCCAAGGGGGTGTCCCGGGTTGACGTGGCGTTGATCCGCGACGGCGACGCCGTACACATCACGGTGGCCGACGACGGCCAGCAGGTTGGCACGTCCGATTCGCTCGGTGCCGGCCAAGGCCTGGTCGGGATGCGCGAACGGGCCGCCATCTACGGCGGCCGTGTTGCCAGCGGTCCGCGATCCGGCGGTGGTTGGATGGTGGAGGCAACACTGTATTGGCCCGGAGAGGAAGACAAGAGTGTCTGAGAGCACCGATAGCAGCCCTGCCGGGCCGGTGAAAGTCCTGCTGGTGGACGACCAGCCGCTACTGCGGATGGGCTTCAAGCTCATCCTCGAAGGCGAGGACGACGTCGCGGTGGTGGGGGAGGCGTCCGACGGCGCCGAAGCGCTGGAGCTGACGCGGCAGCTGGCACCGGACGTGGTGCTGATGGACGTGCGGATGCCGGTGCTGGACGGGATCGAGGCGACCCGGCAGATTGTCACCGCCGGGCTGCCGGCCCGGGTGATCATCCTGACCACCTTCGATCTGGACGAGTACGCGTTCGCCGGGCTGCAAGCCGGGGCCAGCGCCTTCCTGCTGAAAGACGTGGCGCCGGCGGAACTTGTCCAGGCGGTGCGCCTGGTCTCCTCCGGCGACGCCGTGGTGGCGCCGCGGGTGACGGCGCGCCTGCTGGAGACGTATGTGCGCGGCCTGTCCCCGGTGGGCAGCCCGGCGCCGCCGCAGCGCGACCCCTTGCTGGAGGACCTGACGCCGCGGGAACTGGAAGTGCTGGGCACCATCGCGGAGGGCCTGTCCAACGCCGAAATCGCGCACCGGTTCTTCCTCTCGGAAGCGACGGTGAAGACGCACGTGCGGCGGATCCTCGCCAAGCTGCACCTGCGCGACCGGGTGCAGGCCGTCGTCTACGCCTACGAGACCGGACTGGTGGTGCCCAGCCAGGGGCTGGATTACTGAGCCGGCCGGTTCGGGGCTCGGCCAGAACCTTGGCCGGAGCCTCGGGGAACCTCCGCCGGGCTGTGGAGCCGGGCTGTGGAGGACGGGTCGGCCCCGCAAATTTACGCGCCCGGTCCGGTGTCCGGTAGCATTGATAAGTCTGTGCTGTCAGCACCAGCCGGTAATCCTTGTGACAATAGCCAAAACACTTCGACTATCGCTGTGCGGTGGCAGGCAGGCAACGCAACAGAACCTCCTGTTACGGAAAGACCGTGACCGCTTAGCCCGAAGGAGGTGGGTTCACAATGCGTGCTTATGAACTGATGGTAATCATCGACCCCGAGGTCGAAGAGCGTACCGTAGAGTCCTCGCTCGACAAGTTCCTCAACGTTGTCCGCAACGATGGTGGAACCATCGACAAGGTGGACATCTGGGGACGCCGCCGGCTCGCCTATGACATCAAGAAGAAGTCCGAAGGCATCTACGCGGTGGTCAACTTCACCGCCACTCCCGCCACTGCTGCTGAGCTTGACCGCCAGCTTGGTCTGAACGAGACCATCCTGCGCACCAAGATCACCCGCCCGGAGGAGCAGAAGATCTCCGCTGAGTAATCAGCTGTGATCGCCGCGTCCCTTCCGGACCGGCATTGACGAAGACAATCCCGCGCACCACTAGGCAAGCGGGACTAGGACATCAGGAGGCAACATGGCAGGCGAAACCGTTATCACGCTCGTCGGTAATCTCACCAACGATCCCGAGCTGCGGTTCACCCCGTCCGGGTCCGCGGTAGCGAACTTCACCGTTGCATCCACGCCGCGGACCTTCGACCGCCAGTCCAACGAGTGGAAGGACGGGGAAACCCTGTTCCTCCGCGCGTCGGTGTGGCGCGAAGCTGCCGAGAACGTCGCAGAGACCCTGACCAAGGGCATGCGCGTGATCGTTCAGGGCCGGCTGAAGTCCCGTTCGTACGAAACCAAAGAAGGCGAAAAGCGTACCGTCATGGAGCTTGAGGTCGACGAGATCGGCCCCTCGCTGCGCTACGCCTCTGCCAAGGTCACCCGTACTCAGCGCTCCGGCGGTGGGCAGGGCGGCTTCGGCGGCGGTCAAGGCGGCCAAGGTGGCTTTGGCGGCGGCGGTTTCGGCGGAAACCAGAATCAGGGCGGTTGGGGCGGACAGCAGTCCGGCCAGCAGCCCGCACCCCAGGATGATCCTTGGGGCGCACCGGCCGGCGGCAACTCCGGCGGCTGGGGCAATGGTCCGGATTCCAACGAACCCCCCTTCTAAAAACAAACCCCATCCCGTGGAAAAGATTCACGGGCTCCACGAGATAAAGGAGCTCCACGATGGCTAAGGCTGAAATTCGTAAGCCCAAACCAAAGTCCAACCCCTTGAAGGCCGCTGACGTCACCGTCATCGACTACAAGGACGTAGCTTTGCTGCGCAAGTTCATCTCTGACCGCGGAAAGATCCGCGCCCGCCGCGTGACTGGCGTCACCGTGCAGGAGCAGCGCAAGATCGCACTGGCTATCAAGAATGCCCGCGAAGTTGCCCTGCTGCCCTACTCCGGCGCTGGCCGCGGCTAAGCGAAGCGAAGAGGAGAGAGTACTGACATGGCAAAGCTCATTCTGACCCACGAAGTGACCGGTCTCGGTACTGCTGGCGACGTCGTCGAGGTGAAGAACGGTTACGCCCGTAACTACCTTCTGCCCCGCGGCTTCGCCCTGACCTGGACCAAGGGCGGCGAGAAGCAGGTGCAGTCCATCAAGGCTGCCCGTGCCGCTCGCGAGATCGCATCCCTGGAAGACGCGCAGCAGCTCGCAGCCAAGCTGTCCGGCAAGCCGGTCACCCTGACCGTCAAGGCCGGAGAGTCGGGCCGCCTGTTCGGCACGGTCAAGCAGGCCGACGTCGCTTCCGCCGTCGAGGCCGCCGGCCTCGGTGCCATCGACAAGCGCAAGGTCGAACTGACCGAGCACATCAAGTCGGTGGGCGACTACCAGGCGACCGTGCGTCTGCACGAAGAGGTCTCCGCAGTCATCGACCTGAAGGTCGTTGCAGGCTAACAGCCTCACGTTGCGCAGCATGCCGGGTCCGTTGCGGGCCCGGCATGCTGTGTTTAACGCCCGGTACGCTGTAACCCATGAGCACACACCAGTTCAGCCAAGTGGACGTCTTCGCCACCGGACCGTGCACGGGCAATCCGCTGGCCGTGGTCTCGGCGGCCGAGTCGCTGGAGGGCGAGCAGATGCAGCGCTTCGCCAACTGGACCAACCTGTCCGAGACCACCTTCCTGTTGCCGCCGGAGAGCCCGGAAGCCGACTACCGGGTCAGGATCTTCACGCCCAGCGGCGAACTGCCTTTCGCCGGACACCCGACCCTGGGTACGGCCGCGGTCTGGCTCGCCGACGGCGGGCAGCCGCAAGCTGACGGCGTGGTTGTCCAGGAATGCGCCGCAGGCCTGGTGAAAGTGAAGAACGACGGCGGACGGCTGGCTTTTGCTGCCCCGCCGCGGCTCCGGACCGGTCCCCTCCCGGAGGAGAACGTCGGCAAGATCTGTGCGGCCCTGGGACTGGCACGCGGCGACGTGCTGCGCCACCAGTGGGCCGACAACGGCCCGCAGTGGCAGGCCCTGCAGCTGCGGGACGCCCAGGCCGTCCTGGACGTGGTGCCCGACTACGCGGCGCTGTCCCCGTTCGGCGTCGGCCTGGTCGGCGCCCACGCCGGGGGGGCCGGGATCGACTTCGAGGTCCGCGGACTGATGGGCTTCGAGGAGCTGCCGGCCGAAGACCCGGCCACCGGCAGCCTGAACGCCGCGCTGGCCCAGTGGCTGATCGGCGAAAACGAAGCCCCGACCAGCTACACGGTCCGGCAGGGAACGGCATTGGGGCGGGACGCCCGGCTGTATATCGATGCCGACGGGGAGGACATCTGGATCGGCGGGGACGTGCAGACGCTGATCACCGGAACCGTCGAGCTCTGAGTCCGCTGCGGTGAAGGAAACCCGCCGTCCTGCACTAGCGCTGACTTTGGAGTGACTGGTGGTCCGCGGTGGTCATGGTCCGGTAGCCGAGCTCGATCAACTCCTTGAGCACGTCGAGGTCGATGTCTGCCAGCTTGTTGACGTACAGGCAGGCGGCACCGGTCTTGTGCTTGCCCAGGCGCTCCAGCAGCGCTGCGGACTCCGGCGCGTAGGCCAGTCCATACAGGGCCAGGCTGGCCTTTCTGGGGGAGAAGCCGACGGCGGCAGCGTCACCTTCGTGTCCGCTCGCGTACTTGTAGTGGTAGCTGCCGAATCCGATGATCGACGGACCCCACATGACTGGTTCCTGGCCGGTGATGTCCCGCATCAGCTCCACGACGGTCTCGCCGTCCTGCCGCCGGACCGGATGTTCCACTGACGCGAGGAAAGCGTCTACAGGAACGTCCGTCGGCGCGGTTTTGTTCTCAGCCATGGGTTGAAGTGTCGCAGAAAGGCCGAGGGGTTGCCAGCACGCGCCGGACGCGTCGCCCGGGCCCCGCCGTTAGGACTCTTCTTCCGGTCCAATCAGATCAACAAACTCGCGGGCGTCCGCCTCGGTCGCTTCCGAATGATCCAGGAGCATTCGGACGGCATCTTCCCGGTCGCCTCCGAGAGCCGCTGTGCGGATCCGGTCAAACACGTCGTCGTTCAGGCGCGTGCTGGCGATTTCCCTGATGGTGTCGCCTTTGGACACGATGGCCCGGTAGCGGTACCCCCTCGGCGCGGCCCGTGGGGCGGGAGCGGACTCTTGCGGCGTAGCATCCTCTGCCTGGGCCGGTGCGGGGGCCTCCTGTCGTGGCTCCGCATCCTCCCGCGGCTGCTCCGGCGCATCCTCCCGCGGCTGATCCGGCGCCGCCTCCCGCGGCTCCTCGTCCTCTGGTCGGAGTGTCGGGACATCGTCTGGCGACGCCGTGTATGGCTGCGGGTGCGCCGACATCTGAGCGACGGCGCCGGCTGCCTCGCGAAGTCCTGCTCCCGTCGCATTCCGATACTCGCGAATCGCGGAGAGGGCCTGCCCCTGCGCGATCAGCGCATAAATCGCTGTGTGTTGCTGCCGGTTCAACCGGGCGCTGGCTTCGGCGGCAGCTTCCTTGGACGTTGCCGTTGTGGGCTGGTCCGGCGACCTCCGCACGTGGCCAGCGCGGCCGGTCTTGTTCCGCGCCGCGAGACGCAAGATGACCAGTCCGATCGCGATGACCAGTACGACGATCAGCAGCGGCACCACAAATTCCATACTTGAATCCTACGTCCCGCCCCGACGGCGGCTTCCCCACCCCGTCAGCCTGGGAGTATCACACCGGTGTAATTCACACTGTGGATAACCAGTGGATAACTTTCGCCTACGTTGCAATTTCCGTTCTGTCAACCGCCAAAAACCGGGGGAAATCCACGGTGGAATTCTTTTAATCCACAGTGCTTGGAGAACGTTTATGCAGGTCAGGGGCAGGTTACTGGCGAGTTAACTTTGATATCCACAGCTCTACACACAGCCTGTGCACAAGACACGCCCACGTATCCACATTTTATCCACAGGGGTAGTGGATAAGTCGCTTGGTGGAAGCGGGGAAGGGGGCTACCGTTGCGGAGTATCCCACTGAGAAGTCCGCACACGGGCTGTAGTTCTGCGCGCCCTTCGGGCAGTTCGGACATGTCCGAACCGGCTGATAGTTCTGGACCAGAAGGGGATGCGGTACCCGTTCGAGGAACAAAGAAAGCAGGCAGCGGTGTCGTTAGCGCACGCGGATTCGGCAACAGGTCGGGATTCCGAATTCGGCCGCACGCCGCCACAGGACCTCGTGGCCGAGCAGTCGGTGCTGGGCGGAATGATGCTTTCCAAGGATGCCATCGCCGACTGTGTCGAAGTGCTCCGCGGCGTGGACTTCTACCGCCCTGCCCACGAGAGCATCTACGAAGCCATCATCGACCTTTACGGCCGTGGCGAACCGGCGGACGCCGTTACCGTCTCCGACCTGCTCACCAAACGGGGCGAAATTTCCCGGATCGGCGGACCGGCTTACCTGCACACGCTGATTCAGTCCGTGCCCACGGCCGCCAATGCGGGCTTCTATGCGGAGATCGTCCGTGAACGCGCAGTGCTCCGCCGCCTCGTCGACGCCGGCACCAAGATCGTCCAGCTGGGCTACTCCCACGACGGCGAAGTCGACGCGATCGTCAACGAGGCGCAGGCGGAGATCTACAAGGTCGCAGAGCGGCGCACCGCCGAGGACTACGTCCCGCTGAAGGACATCATCGAAGGCACCGTCGACGAGATCGAATCCGCCGGCCACCGCGGCGAAGGCATGACCGGTGTCCCCACCGGTTTCTATGAACTCGATGAACTCACCCAGGGCCTGCACGGCGGCCAGATGATCGTCATCGCGGCGCGGCCGGCCGTCGGTAAATCAACCTTCGCACTGGATTTTGCCCGTTCGGCCGCCATTAAGAACAACATGACGACTGTCTTCTTCTCCCTGGAAATGGGCCGGAACGAGATCGCCATGCGCCTCCTCTCCGCAGAAGCCACGATCGGCCTGCAGGACCTGCGCAAGGGAACCATCAAGGACGAGCAGTGGGGCAAGATCGCCACCACCATGGGCCGGATGAATGACGCCCCGCTGTTTATCGATGACAGCCCGAACATGTCCCTGATGGAGATCCGCGCCAAGTGCCGGCGGCTCAAGCAGCGCCATGACCTGAAGCTGGTCGTGCTCGACTACCTCCAGCTGATGTCCTCCGGTAAACGCGTCGAATCCCGCCAGCAGGAAGTCTCGGAGTTCTCCCGTGCGCTCAAGCTGCTGGCCAAGGAACTCGAAGTCCCGGTGATCGCGCTCTCGCAGCTGAACCGTGGTTCTGAGCAGCGCACCGACAAGAAGCCGATGGTCTCGGACCTGCGTGAATCCGGCTCGATCGAGCAGGATGCCGACATGGTCATCCTGCTTCACCGCGAGGACATCTACGACAAGGAATCGCCGCGTGCGGGCGAAGCGGACGTGATCGTGGCCAAGCACCGTAACGGCCCGACCAAGACCATCGTGGTGGGCTTCCAGGGCCACTACTCCCGTTTCGCCAACATGGCGGTTGAGCACGGTTAGTAGTAGTTATGGTTCCCCTCGAACTGCGTCGGTGCAGCCGACGACTAGCCATCGCGGCAGGCCGGCCTGTTCGACGTAACGATCTTTTTCTGAGTTACAGGGGTTCGGCCGGTTTCGGACAGTTCCGGTGCTCGGACTCCATCCGCCGCAGTTCACCGTTTTTTGCTGGCTCCAGTACATAGCTTTTCCAACCCTGCTCGGGGTCTTCGAACACTTTCGTGAAATAGGGATCGGAGACCCAGATATCGAGCATTGCCAGGGCAGCTGTTTGACGGCCCTGGTCGTTGCTTTCGTGGGCGTCAAGAAACTCGCCCTCCCAGGCGCAATGCCAGTATGTGGAGGCTATGCTCTCGCCGAGTGAGTCGGCCTCATACCGCCCGAGAGGGTCGCTGTAGCCGCTCGGGATTCCTGCCGGCCATTCAGTGCCGGCCGGAAGGGGGTGGGGAAAGTCCTCGACTGCCGCCAGATAGAAGGCAGGGATCTCCGTCAGATTGACGAAGCCCTGGGCATCGACCAGAGACTCCAGCGGAGGATAGGAAGTTGGGGCAGCGGTTGGTAATACCGGCGAAGCCGCGGGCTCCGGTGCGGCCTCGACCGTGACTTGGCCGCAACCGGCCGTTGTGGCGACGAGGATCGCGGCCGCCGCAGTAGCGTTCAGGAACCGAGCGCCTCGTCGATTCGCCCAAATGCGCATGATGTCCCCGTCCTTGATGTAACAACGTTTGTCCCACGCTAGCCGCGGAATCCCTTAGAGAGCCGGGTCGGCACATTGCAAAGCAATAACTCCGGGATGACCAGCAGACAGGGAGCCTGCCGGGTGGCACGATTCCACCGGCATGCGGGAGGTCTATCCAGGCACGGAAGGCCCGGCAAGGTGGACGCGGCCTTGCTCGGCACTTCACGATGGAAGGATTCATCAGTATGCTGACGACCAGAGCCCGGCACCGCCGGGTTGTGGCAAGAATCGGCATGTTTCGATGACCAAGTGCAAACGCAGGGCGCTTTGCGCCGGAAACGGAGATTTCTGATGAGCAACGAAAAGGGATCCACGCCGCTCTCGCCGGAGGAACTCGATGCCCAGTCCGGGACGGCGCTGCCGGACAAGGAAGTCGCCTCCATTTTGGACCTGAATGCGGATCTCGACCTTGCCATCGATGCGGCCGCGCCGATCGACTTGGCCGTCGCCGCGAACGCCAATGTCGCGGCGCCCATCGATGCCGCAGTCTCGGCCAATCTCTTCTCGGACGGCTCCACGGCGCAGGCCCTGTCCGACCAGGGCGTCATCATCGACCAAGGCATCGCTGCCGACGCGACGGCGGAGTCCGCGCAGGACAGCACCATCGACCAGAGCAACGACACGGTGGACGGCGCAGAGACCACCGCTGGCTCCGCTGCTGCCGGGACGGCCGCCGCCGGTGATTCCGGCCTTCTGCAGGAGGGCGTCAGCGGGCAGGAAACCACTGGCCCGGCGCTGCTGCCGGATGGCACGCTGCCCGACACCGGATCGGTCACCGACGACCTCGGGTCGACCCTCGATGGGAACCTGCTCAACATCAACGTTGACCTGGCCGCCGACGCCGATATTGCGGCCCCGATCAACGGTGCGGTGGCCGCCAACGCGAACGTCGCTGCGCCGATTGACGCGGCGGTTGCCGCAAACATCGGGTCGATAGACAGCGAGGCGACCGCGGTGGCCCAGCAGGACGCCATCATCACCCAGCAGATCGACGGTGCCGCGGAGGCCACCGCGGGCCAGCAGTCCGACCTCGAACAATAATTCCTGAATGACTATGAGTCCAAGCGGGCCGCCCGCACGTGGCGGCCCGCTGCCAGGCGGCCGGTCTGCCACGCCTTCGATCGAGGTTCCTGCGCTGGCCGACGGCGTGCAGCTCCTCGGGACCACACGGGGGTCGGGCTACCGGGAGCCCCCCGCGCTGGCCCGGCGGGCAGACGGGCAGACGCTCCAGCTCACTCCGCTGCTGTATGCGGTGCTGGAGGGGGTGGACGGTTCCCGCAGCCTCGGCCAAATCGCCGCGCATGCAAGTGCTAAGTCCGGCAGGCTGATCACTGCCGGGAATGTGCAGACCCTGATTGAAAAGCAGCTGCTGCCGTTGGGTTTGCTGCGGCTCGCGGACGGCTCGGAACCCGAAGTCAAAAAAGCCGGCCCGCTGCTGGGCATGCGCTTCCGCTACACGGTCACGGATCCAGCGCGGACCCGGAAGCTGACGGCTCCGTTCGCCGCACTGTTCCACCCGTTGATCGCCCTGCCCGTCACCGGGGCCTTCCTGGTGGCGTGCTGGTGGGTGCTCATGGTCAAGGGCCTGGGCTCGGCAACGCACGAAGCCTTCGCCAACCCCGGCTTGCTGCTGCTGGTTTTCGGCGTCACCATCCTCTCCGCCGGCTTCCACGAGTTCGGCCACGCCGCCGCCGCCCGCCGCGGCGGCTCCACCCCGGGCGCCATGGGCGTGGGTCTGTACCTGATCTGGCCCGCCTTCTACACGGACGTCACGGACTCCTACCGGTTGGGGCGCGGCGGCCGGATCCGCACCGACCTTGGCGGCCTGTACTTCAACGCCATCGTCGTGGTGGGCACCATGGGGGTCTGGTGGCTCACCGGCTTCGATGCGCTGCTGCTGGTTGTTGTGACCCAAATACTGCAAATGGTGCGCCAACTGCTGCCTCTGGTCCGCTTCGACGGCTACCACATCCTCGCCGACGCAACCGGGGTCCCCGACCTGTTCCAACGGATCAAGCCCACCCTGCTAGGGCTGTTGCCCTGGCGGTGGTCCGACCCCGAACCCAGGATGCTCAAGCCCTGGGCCAGGGCCCTCGTGACCGCGTGGGTCCTGATCACGGTTCCGTTGCTCCTGTTCTGCCTCTTCATGATGGTGGTTTCGCTTCCGCGTGTGGTGGGAACGGCCTGGGCCAGCATCATGGAACAACAGAGGCTCCTGGCTGACGCCAGTTCCGACGGCGACTTCGCCGGTATGGCCGTGCGTGCCCTGGCCATCACCGCCGTCGCGCTTCCCCTTCTTGGCATTGCCTACATCCTGCTGCGCATGGCCCGCCAACTCGGCACCGCAGTATGGACGAAAACCCGCGACCGGCCGCTTCGTCGGGCCACCGCCCTGGCCGCCGCCGTCGCAGTTCTCGCGGGCGTGGCCTGGGCATGGTGGCCCGACGACGGGGCATACCGCCCGGTGCAGCACTACGAACGCGGCACCTTGTTCGATACGGCAGCTTTTTTCGCCCCGGTTTCATCAGCAGGGCTTACCGAAGGCCGCGGCGGGCAAGCCGTGACGGCGTGGCCGGCAGGAACGGACCTGCCCACGGCGGAGAAGCCGCAACTGGCGATGGTCCTCGTTCCTCGCGACGCCCAGGCCGACGGCGAGGAGAGCAGCGTAAATCCAGCGAACGACGGCGGCTCCGGCGGCGTTGCTGAATCCGCCGTCGCGGACACACCGGCGGCCTGGGTCTTCCCCTTCGACCGGCCACTGGCCCCGAAGGAAGACGGAAACCAGGCCTTGGCCGTCAACGTCGAGGATGGATCCGTTGTCTCCGACGTTGCCTTCGCCCTTGTCTGGGCGGAAGGCGGACCGGTAGAGGCCACGAACGAGGCGTACGCCTTCGCTTCCTGTCGGGGCTGCACCGCCGTCGCCGTCGGTTTCCAAGTGGTCCTGGTCCTTGGCCAGGCGGACGTCGTGGTCCCTCAAAACCTCTCGGCCGCCGCCAACTACAACTGCATCGAATGCCTTACCTACGCTCTGGCCAGCCAGCTTGTCCTCACCCTCGACGGTCCGCTCAGCGACGCGGGGATGGCCAAACTGGAAACCCTGTGGGAAGAGATAGCGGCCTACGGGCTGTCGCTCGAAGACGTTCCCTTAAGCGACATCCAGGCCCGGCTGACCGACTACAAGGCGCGCATCCTCGGCATCATCGAACAGGACGCGGAGCTCCGTGACAGCAGCGCCGAGGCAGACACCGACGCGAAGACCGATACTCAGCCGACCTCCGGACAGGACACGGACGGCGAGCCGCAACCGCCGGGCGAATCAGCCACCGTGGCGCCAGGGACGGGCAGTTCCGATCCGGATTCGCCAGCGGAAGCAACTCCGCCGGCGGAGACCGGCAGCGAACCGCAGCCGGTCCCGGCGCCGACAACCACCGGCACGCCGCAGCCCGCGCCCACACCGGTGCAGGAGCCTGCCCCTGCCCCCACGCCGGCTAGTGAACCGATGCCGGCGCCGACCGGATAGCGCGTCGGAGCTCGACCCGGCCCGGGCAGTGTCTGCAGGACTAAAAGACACGAGCGCAGGAAATCAGTGGGCCATGGAGGGCCGGCTTGCCGTCGGCCCGCGCCGCCAAGCGCCGATCAGAAGCCAGATACTCCAGATGATGCTCGCCGCTATCCCGACCAGGGTTGGCACGGCGTTGGCCGGAGAAAAACCCTCGGCACCAATGACCCACCCCTGCACCAGGTAGGCCAATCCCGTCAGCCCCAGGAATCCGCCCACGAACCTGGACACCCGGCCGCTCCAAATGATCGCAACGGCAAATAGCACAAATGAGAGTCCCAGGACCAGGCTTTGGTAACTCCTAGCACCCCATTCCAGCCAGCGGATACCCTCTGCGACGTCAAAGCGGGCCGCCTTCTCCGCCTCCGGCGCAGCGGCCCACGCATCCACTGCATGTTTCAGGGCGACGCCGTCCACGGCTTGGAGGACCGCATACAGCGCCAGTGCCGCCGCGGCGGCCACGGCGGCGGCCCTAGCCAGCCAGGAAGCGGCGCCGCGATGGAGGTCCAAGGCAACGAACAGGACCAGTAGTCCGGCAACCAGGATCGCCATTCCAACGAACTGGCCCAGATGGATCCCGGTCCAGGCAGCACTGTTCGCATACTCGGAGAACGCCGCTACATGGTCGTTGGCACTGGCGTCGCCAGGGTGGAAAGCCCCAGCGAGCAAGGAGACCAGCACGCCGGAAAAAAGCAGAGTGGCGGCCACCCGCAACGACGATCGGAAGGGTGCAGAGGAATCCGGCACACTTTCCGGAGTGGGTCGGACGACGCCGTCCGCTTGATCCATCTGAATCCACCTCCCGACGGCGCCCGGCTGCGCCTACTGTCTGGAAAGAGGGAAGGCTTTGCGGCGCTCGCAGCCAGAGGAAGCCCCAAATTTTCCTACAGTCTGCTCCGGACTCCACCGCTCCGGCAAGGGCCGTTCTGCTCTGGTTCGTGAGGGCCAGCCGTGGCCGCGGCAAAGCGGGGGCCGCACCTTCTGTGGAAGATGCGGCCCCCGCAGGCTGCGCAGCAGCTAGTTATCCACTGAACCTTCGCCAGCCCGAACCTTCGGGATTGCTCCGGCTTCATCTTGACGCGTCGCTGCTTCGCGTCCGGCCAGATAGCCGAATACCAGTCCGAGCGAGATCGTTCCGCCGGCGCCTCCGTAGAAGCCCTTGGTGGGCGCGCCGCCAGCGTTGCCGGCGGCGTACAGGCCTTTGATGACCTTGCCCTCGGTGTCCAGCGCTCGTCCGAGTGCGTCCGTCTTCGGGCCACCCACAGTGCCGAGTGCGCTGGCCTCGACCTTGAGCGCGTAGTAAGGCGCAGTGTCCACCGGCCCCAGCACGCTCGACCTCGGGCTCTTCAGCACGGGCCGGATGATCTTCGCCAGTGGCCGGACCACGACGGAACGCAGGCGCTCGGGGTCGTTCTTCTTCGCCACCCGTCCCGCGAGCTTGCTCGCAATCGGACCGACGGCTTTGGCGATGAGCACCCTGGCCTTGGCCGTGGCGGCGGGGAAGCGCGCGTCAGGCGAGTTCTTGCCCAGCCGGGGATAGTAGGCGCCGAAGTAGCGGTCGAACATGGTGTCGCCGCGGTTGAACTGCGGGTCGCGGCCACGTGCTGCCTCGGGGTTGAACCGGTCGACGGTGCGGAGCAGCCCCACCTCGTCGACGCCGATCTTGGCCGCGAGCTCTGCCAGGGTATCGGCGCGGTGGAGGTAGTCGGGCACCGCTCCGCCTGGCGTGACACCGAAGATCCCGAACTTCTCCCAGTAGTTCTGGTCGAAGATCAGCCACGCCGTTGCATTGGGCATGGCGCCCGTCTCGGGGTCGACTTCGCGCATGATCTGTCCGAACTGGTCATAAGCCAGAGCCTCGTTCGCGAAGCGCTCGCCCTTGCTGTTCACCATGATGCTGTGCGGCAGCGCCCGCTCTCCGAGGAACACGCGGCTGAGGGGCTGGCCTTCCAACTCCTCGCCGGGCAACTGCACCCCGGGCATCCACCAGGCATCCTCCATCCCGGTCAAGTCGGCGCCTATTTCGTTGGCCAACTGGACTGCAATGCCATCGTGGCCCTTGGGCGAAACCTGCACGCCGAAGGGCGCCTCGAGGTACTTCGTGGTGACCTCGTCCGAGCTCTCGAACCCGCCGCTGGCCAGCAGGACACCCTTGGTGGCGCGCACCGTGTGCTCCACGCCATCGGCCCGCACGACGACGCCCTGCACCCCCGACTCATCCGTGACCAGGCGGACGGCGGGCGTCTCGACACGCACGTCGACGCCGTTGCGCAGGCCGCCCTCGAGCAGGGCGCCGACCAATGCCGGTCCGGCGAGCCAGACGTCATCGATGCCGATGCCACCCAGCAACCAGAACGGGAGCGGGTTCTTGGCCATGCCCGTGGTCAGGGCCGGTCGGACGTACTTTGCCGCCTCGCCCAGTCCTTCGGGGGAGTAGGGGCCGGGGAAGAGCGCCCGACCGACCGATGCGCCATCAATGTCGGAGCGGTAGTCCGGCCAGATCGTCGGGATCCACCCGAAGGAGGTGTGCTCTTCGATGTACCGGGCGACGTGCGGTCCTGCTTCCAGGAACTGCTCTACCAAGTCGTGGTCGAGGACCTGGTCGCGACCTTGGCCGTAGATGTAGCGCCGGGCCTGGTCCAGGTTGTCCTTCACCTTCAGGTCCTTGGTGGAGAAGCCGTGGTTGGGGATCCAGGCGGCACCCGCAGAAATGCCGGTGGCGCCGCCGACGAGTTCCCGGGATTCGACAACGAGAACTCGTGCGCCTTCCTTGGCAGCGGTGAGCGCCGCCATCAGGCCTGCCCCGCCGGAGCCGACGATTACGACGTCCACTTCCTGCGGGATGCCCTTGTGGGGCACCGTCCCGATGGAGCCGGTGAGCTGAGTTGTATTGTCAACCACGATTTCCTCCTTGCTATTGGTTCCGCAGGCGGCCTTGTCACTTGGCTGTGCCGGGTCGTGCCCATCGCCAGAACAAGTACATGCAGATGCATCTACCGTATCCCATTTAGTTGATGTGTCAACTTTTGCGCCGGATCCAAGCCAGCAAACGGAGAGCGTTTGATGATTGGCCGCCCTCCTAGCACCCTTCCACAGGAAGCGCCCCTCATCGAATCGGCTGACGAAGCACCATGCCTCCGGCAAGTCTCAGCTCCGCGGGCCCTGCAGCAATCGGACAGATCATCAGGGCGGACTCCAGCCGTCCTGACCTCGGTGGCCTTGTACCGAGGCCCTAGAATGGCCGCAAGGACGTGACGGGGGGGCCGGGCAGTGGAACTGGAACGGCTAGGGGGCAATCTATGGGCGGCGTTTGGACTGTCGGCCGTGCTGGCGATGGTCACCTTGGCGGCCTGCGGAGAGATGCCTGGAGGCCGCGGACTACCACCGCGTGAACCGGCCGAGTTGGTTGATGCGGTTGGCTGCACGGCAGGCCGAGCTGTTGAACAAGGGGAGCCGCCCGCGACTCCGCTGCCGGCGGCTGGCGGAGTGCCGGAAGGATTTGTTCCGGTCGAAGTGATCCGCTGCGACACCTTCACGATGGCGACGGTCGAAGATGCCGAGGGCTTATGGTCGGCAGTCACGGAGGAGCGCCTCGCCGGGGACATGGTCGCGCTGGCGGACGCCCTGGCCCAGCCGAGCGACCAGCCGAGGGCGAACCAGGCCTGCACGGCCGACATGGAACTGGTTCCCGATCTCTGGCTGGTGGATGCCCAAGGCCAGGCGATGCGCGCGGCGTGGCCGACGAATTCCTGCGGGAAGACGAAGCCCGGCGTGCGCGAGATCCTTGGCGGGATGGATGTGGTTGAGTCGACGCAGCACAAGATGGAACTCATCCAACCGAGGGCGGCACTGGACGCCAACTGCCCGGCGGAATGGAAGGAACCGGTGGCGGTGGGAATCGCTGTGGCGCCGATACCGGCCCCGGACGGGGACGCGGAGGGTACCGGTGCCACGGCCTCCGCAGGCCTGGTTCCCGAGGTCAGCAACGTGGACTTGCTCCGGATCTGCCACTACAGCGTGGATCGCAGCGGAGCCGGCACGGCGCCGCCCACTGGCCCGCAGTCCGAGCTGGAGATATCCGGCACGGAGGTATCCACCGGAAGGTTTGTTGGCGGAGGCAGCCTCGACGGCCCCGGAAAGAACGCCGTACTTCAAGCAGCGACGACGGACGCGCCCGCCGCCGAGTGCGACGACGAGGCGGCGGAGTTTGCGGTCTTGTGGCCGGTGTCCGGTGGGCTGGAAGTCGGTGCACCGCTGACGGCGGAACTCGATGGCTGCCAGCGGCTCTTCGGGCCCGACGGCGGAGCCTGGACCATGCCGCACGAGGCGAGCACCGCCGTCGTCGTCGCCTTGGAGAAGTGAGGGAGCGATGGTGCGGGACAAAGTGGCACTGGTGACCGGGGCATCCTCCGGAATCGGGGAACACACCTGCCGTGAACTGGCGCGCCGCGGCTTCACCGTTTACGCGGCGGCGCGCCGGCTGGACCGGATGTGGCCGCTGGAAGAGCACGGGGTCCGTGTCCTCGGGATGGACCTGACCGACGACCCGTCGATGGTTGGCGGCGTGGAGCGGATCCTTGCGGAACAGGGAAGGCTGGACGTGCTGGTCAACAACGCCGGCTACGCGTCGTACGGTGCCGTCGAGAACGTGCCGCTGGCTGATGCCCGGCAGCAATTCGAAGTGAACGTGTTCGGGATGGGGCGGCTCATTCAATTGGCGGCGCCGGCCATGCGCGCGCAGGGCAGCGGCCGGATCATCAACGTGTCCTCGATCGGCGGCGTCTTCTACGAGCCGCTCGCCGGCTGGTACCACGCGGCCAAGTTTGCGGTGGAAGGTTTGTCGGACAGTCTCCGGGTGGAGCTCAAACCCTTCGGGATTGACGTGGTGATCATTGAACCCGGGCCCATCCTGACCGAGTGGAGCGCGATCGCCCTGGACAGCCTGCTGCAGACCTCGGAGGGGACGGCTTACGATCGGCAGGCCGAGAGCGTGGCCCGGACGGTTTCCGGGGCTTATACGGAACGGACGGGAACGCAGCCGGAGGTGGTGGGCCGGCGCATCGCCCGCATCGCGGCCGCCCGCCGCCCGCGCAGCCGGTATCCGGTGGGCCGCGGCGCGCGGACCATCATGAGCGCCCGCCGGCTGCTGCCGGACCGGGTCTTCGACGCCGTGCTCGCCCGGGTGTACCAGCGCTGAGCGGTTCTGGACCGGCCGGACGGACGTGCTGCTTATAGGGAGGTGCCCAAGTGCTCGCGCAGGGTGCGTCCCGAATACGAGGACCGGAACCGGCCTCGTGCCTGCAGCTCCGGGACCACACCGTTGACGAACTCTTCGAGCGAGGACGGGTAGAGCGCGGACATGATCACGAAACCGTCAGCTGCTTCCGAGTCGTAAAGTTCGCACAAGTAGTCAGCGATGTCCGCTGGATCGCCGACGGGCTGGGGATGCAGTTGGTTCATGGCCTGGGCGTTCGCAAGGTCGCGGACTGTCATGGATTGGCGGCGGGCTGCGGCCAGCAGCATCTGTTCGAACCCCTCGCTGCCGGTGGCGCCGCGGTGGGCCAGCAGCAACTCCTCGGCGCTGCCTTCCGGGTTTAGGTCCTCCCGGGCCGCGTGCAGGAGCCGGCCCAACTTCGTCAGAACGCCCTCCGTGTCCAGCGCCGCTTCCAGGCCGTGCACGGTGGCAAAGGCGGCGGCGCGGGTCGAACCGGTGATCGGCTGGACCGCCGGAAGTACGGCCAGATGATCCGGATTCCGTCCGGCGGCCGCAGCCCGGTCCCGAAGTTCACTCCGCACGGTCCGCATGGCGTCCGGTGTGTCGGCCACGGCGAACACGACCTCGGCCCAGCGGGCGGCGAACTCCATGCCGCGCGGCGAAGATCCGGCCTGCATCAGCACCGGCCTTCTTTGTGGACTGCGCGGAAGGGTGATCGGACCCCGGCTCAGCGGCCCGGCTTCGCCGGAAAGGGGGCGCTCAGGTATCCGGTGCACCAGCTCAGGATCCGCGAACTGACGTCGGGGACCGTCCAGCGTCAAGGCCCCGGGCTGCCAGGATTCCCACAAGTCCACTACCGTCTGGACGACGTCGTCGGCCCGGTCGTAGCGCTCCGCCTTGGGCGGGATGGAGGTCAGGCCAAAGTTGGCGGCCTCGGCGTCGGTGGTGGAGGTGACGATGTTCCAAGCGACCCGGCCACCGGAGAGGTGATCCAGCGAGAGCAACTTCCGGGCGATGGTGTAAGCAGGGGTGAAGGTCGTGGAGATAGTCGCGGCCAACCCCAGATGCCGCGTCGCTCCGGCGATCAGCGACAGGGTCACCATCGGGTCGAGATAGATGGCGCCTTTGCCGCCGGTGACCAGCGTCGTGGCGAAGTCGCCCGTATTGTCCTCCGGGACGGCCAAAGCATCCGGCAGGAACAGCATGTCGAAGCAGCCTCGTTCCAGCGTCCGTCCCAGATCGAGGTAAAACTCCGGGCTCAGCCAGTCTCGCCGGGAGAGCGGATGCCGCCAATTCTCCGAATACTGGCTGGTGGGCGGGTTGACCATCGCCACCAGGTGCATGCCGTCAGCTGAAGAGCGCATCGTATCCTTCCAAAAACCCCAGGACGTGGCTGGCGTACAGGATCCCGCCGAGCACGGCCAGCACGGCCGCTGCCATCAGCCAGTCGGTGCGGGTGAGGGGAATTTTCCGCCAGGTGGTCCGGGGTGTCAGCCCGAGTCCACGGGATTCCAGCGACTGGGCCATCCGTTCGCCTTTGCGCACCGAGACGACGAGCAGGGCAAAGGCCGCACGGCCGTAGGCGGTCAGGCCGCTGGGCAGGGAACCGTCCGGGCGGAGCTGCGCCCGGACGGCGTGGGCCTGACGGATGGTCTGCCACTCCCGGGGCATCTCCTGCAGCATGCGGTAGCCAGCCAGCACGGCATAGGTGATCCGGGAACCGAGCCTGGCATGTTGATGCAGGCTTCCCATCAGCGCCACGCCGTCCGTGGAAGCGATGAAGCCGATGGCAAGAATGCCGATCACCAGGGTTCGCAGGGCCAAGGAACCGCCGACCGACAGTCCTTCGACGGTGATCCGCAGCGGACCGGCCTCCCACAGGATGTGACCCGGGCGGCTGAGCGCGTTGACCATCAAGATGCCCAGACCGAAGGCGAGAAAGGGAACGTGCGCAAGTGCCATGGATTTGACGGGAACGCGCGTGGAGGCAACGACGGCGACCAGGGCCACCATGTAGAGCACGGCCGGGGTGACCGGGTCGAAAATGAAGACCATCGCCAGCGACACGACAAACAACAGCGTGAGCTTGACTGTGGGATTGCGCCGGGCCAGGACACTGCCGGAGGTAGTGAAGGCCGCGGCGGCTGCGGCGCTCACGCCCGGCTCCCGGACAGCCGCTGCACGGTGGCCCCGCCGGATACTGCCGCATCCAGCCGGTCAAGGACGCGGCGGATTTCGCGGTCCGAGTCGAACTCTGTGAGCAGCCAGTCGAGCAGCGGCGGCAGCCTGAGGCCGGCTCGCGCCAGGACATCCGGGTCGCGCAGGACGTCGAAGACGGCGCCGTCGGCAATCACGGTGTGCTCGGCGACGACGACGGCGCGGTCGGCCAGCGCGGCGACGGTGCGCAGGTCGTGGCTGGAGAAGAGAATGGCGCTGCCGCCGGCCGCCGCCTGCTTGAACGCGCTGGCGGTGGCAATCGTGTCCCTTCGGTCCAGGCCGAACGTCGGCTCGTCCGCCAGCAAGGACGGCCGTTCGTGGGCCAGCATGGCGGCCACGCTCAGGCGGCGCTTCTCGCCGCCGGACAACCGGAAGGGGCTCTGGTCGGCCAGATGGGTGAGCCGGTGCTGTTCCAACAACTGGTTGAAGAAGTCCGGCGGAGCATCGGGCAGTCCGTGCCGGACTTCCTCCGCTACGGTATGCGCCACGAACTGGTGTTCGGGGTTCTGGAACACTATGCCGGGGCGGGCACCGAGCACCGTTCCTTCGGCGGGCGGGAGGAGCCCTGCGAGGGTGAGCAGCAACGACGTTTTGCCCGTTCCATTGGCTCCCAGCAGGGCCGTGATCTCCCCGCGCCTGAGCTCGACGTCCACGTTTCTGAGGATGGCCGGTTCCGCCCCGGCCGCGCGGCGGAGCCGGTGCTTCTTCCGTCCGGCGCCGCGTGAGACTGAGACATTCTCTGCGGCGAGGACCGTGTCGCCGACACCGGGCGCGTCTGGAGCGCCGCCGTCGTGGTCGGGTAGCGCCAGAGCGCGGAGGGCGGAGCGGACGCCCGGCGAGTCGAGGCCGCCGGCCAGACCGGTGACCGCCAACAGCTCCGTTTCCAGCGGTAGCCAGCATCCGCGTGCATTGAGCCGGCCGGCGCTGCCGGCCAGCACCGCCGCGGTGGCGCCGTCGGCCAGGACCTGGCCCTCGTCGCCGAGCACGATCGCCCGGCCCGGCAGCCCGGCAATTCCCGCCCGGCCAGCGTAGTCGTCGAGCCGGTGTTCGACCAGCACCACAGCCGGACCGTAGGCGGCTGCGGCTGCGTCAATCGCCTGACGTACGGCGGTGAGGCCGGCCGGATCGAGCATGGAGGTCGGCTCATCGAGCAGCAGGAGGGCCGGTTCGGCGATCAGGCTGGCCGCCAGTGCCACCCGCTGGCCCTCTCCGCCGGAAAGCTTGTCCGTCTGCCGCTGCCGCAGACCGGCCGCACCGACCGCCGCGAGTGCGCGGTCGATGCGCGCCGATATCTGCTCCGGCGGCGCGGCGCGGTTCTCCAGTGGGAGGGCCAGTTCCTGTTCAACGTCCGGCAGGCAGACGCCGGAGGAGGGGTCCTGGGCGAGGACCCCGACCTGGCGCGAGAGTTCGACGACCGACGCGTCGGCGGTGGCCGTCCCGTTCACGGACACGCTGCCCGTTAGCGTGGACAGCACCGTGTGCGGAACCACCCCCGTGATCGCCTGCAGCAGCGTGGATTTTCCGGACCCCGAAGCCCCGAGCACGATCAGGTGCTCGCCCGGTTCCAGCCGCAGCGTGACCCCGCGCAGCACGGCGGCGTCACGCCGTGGAAACTCCACAGATACGTCGTGGAGCACCAGGACAGGCTCAGCGGGCATTGGCCTTGCCCAGCCGGGCCCGCCCGATCGCGAAGTTGTCCACCACGCCCGTCTTCGCCAGGGCGTCGACAATGACCTTCGCCAGCAGCCCGCCCAGCACCACCCCGGAAATGAGGTGGATGACCAAACGGGTGAAGAACAGGTCCTGGCCATACCAGCCGGACCGGAAGGCCGAATAGAAGAAGACCAGACCGGCACCGAGCAGGCCAGACAGGGCGTAGGTGAGCCAGCTGTAGGAACGGTAGCGGGTGGCCGCGAACGGGATTTCACTGCCGATGCCCTGGATCGCGGCCGCGATGAAGAGCAGCGGGCCCACCGCCGAGCCCAGGAACACGACCTCGATCACCGAGGCCAGAACCTCGGCGATGACGCCGGCAAAGGGACGCTGGACGATGGCAATGGCGATCGGCGCGACCAGCAGCCAGCTGCCGGCAAGAAAGTGCTGCGAGAGGTCTCCGGCGGGCCCCATCAGGAGCGACAGGGCAGTCCAGGCCTGGACGAAGACCCAGTAGAGGAAGCCGAAGACGACGCCGAGGACGACGAGCAGGACCAGGTCCTTCAGGCTCCAGGAAGACCGTGTGCGGGCAGGACCAGATGATGTTGACATGGGGGTTCCTTCCGGGCCAGCGTCAGGACGCACTGGGGCTGTTGATGGACAGGGTGGCGTGCGTGACAACGTGCTGGACGGATCGTCCAATCAGAATCCAGCCAGCGGCGATGGTCTGCAGGACCTGGGCGACGTCTCCGTCCAACCGGGTGACGTAATGGTCTTCGGTGACGGTCACGCCGGTGGACTTGGCGTAGTCGATGGCGGTGTAGATGTCGCGCATGTGGTCCGCTGTGCCAGTGCCAGTGCCAGTGCCAGTGCCGGTTCCGCCGTCGGCGAGCGGGTAGATCGCCCAGTCTGCCGCCGCCTGGATGCCGGTCGGTTCCAGTTGCGGGATCTCCGAATGCAGAACTGCGCCACCCTCGGGAATCTCGCAGCTGACACCGCCCGGGCAGCCACGGGACAGATGGACGGCGGCCGAAACGTGCGCTCCGCTGCGCCCGGCCCCGGCAATCACTTGGCTCAGATAGCGCATGACGTCCTGCTCGGCCCCGGAGACATAGGTGCTGACTGTCCCGGTCTGCACATCGAGACCCGTGGCGTCTGCGCGCCGCAGCGACCCCAGAATGACGTCGACGTAGTCATCGGCCATGACAGCCAGGGTCAGTCTGGCCCCCACGCCGAATTCACGCGGCGTCGCCGTGAAGGATGTTCCGGCGTTGACGGGGGAAGGATGGTTTGCCGCCGTGGCGGCAGCGTCAGGTGTTCGCATTGTCGCGCCCTTCTGTTGATTGAACAGGGCACGGGTGTGAGGGTTGCTCCCTGCGCTGGCATGATCCAGATCAGGTTCAACGGTCGAAACTTGAGAAGTTTCCTCTCAGCCCGGTTCACCGGACTCCCGTGTACAAGCCAGCAGCCTACAGGCAGGCTCACCGGGTGGCGAAAGCCCGGGAGTATGACGACGTCATACTCCCGGGCCGACCTGCTAGATCCGCTGCGGTGGCTGAACCTAGGGGCGCATGCTTCCCGTCTCCACGAAGCGCTGGTGCCAGGACAACGCCTCGCCGAGCAGGTGCGGGGTGTGCTTGGCAAAGCTGTCCCGGCAGGCGCGGTCGAAATAGTCCTGCAGCAGCGGCCGGTAGTCCGGATGCGCGCAGGTTTCGATGATCTTGCGGGCGCGCTGCTTCGGGGCCAGCCCGCGCAGGTCGGCCAGGCCGTATTCGGTCACTACGATCATGGTGTCGTGCTCGGTGTGGTCCACATGGCTGGCCATCGGCACGATGCTGGAGATCTTCCCGCCCTTGGCCGTGCTCGGCGACATGAACACGGACAGGTAGCCGTTCCGGGCGAAGTCGCCGGAGCCGCCGATGCCGTTCATCACCTTGGTGCCGGCAATGTGGGTGGAGTTGACGTTGCCGTAGATGTCCGCCTCGATCATGCCGTTGAGCGCAACGCAGCCCAGCCGCCGGATCAGCTCCGGGTGGTTGGAGATCTCCTGGGTGCGCAGGATGATGCGCTCGCGGTAATAGTCGACGTTGCCGTTGAACTCTTCGACCCCGGCCTGGCTCAGGGAGAAAGACGTGGCCGAGGCCATCCGCAGCACGCCGTCCTTGATCAGCTTCAGCATGCCGTCCTGGATGACCTCCGTGTAGGCGGTCAGGCCGCGGTACCCGCCGGCGGCCAGGCCTTCCAGTACCGCATTGGGGATATTGCCGACGCCGGACTGCAGCGGCAGGAGCTTGTCCGTCAGGCGGCCGCGCTGGACCTCCTGGTCCAGGAAGTCCAGCAGGTGGCCGGCAATCTGCTGCGAGGTCTCGTCCGGCGGATTGAACGGGGAGTTGCGGTCGGGGGCGTCCGTGTGCACGATGGCCACGATTTTCTCCGGGTCCACCTGCAGGTATGGTTCGCCGATCCGGTCGTCCGGGTGCAGCAACTGGATCGGTTTCCGGTTCGGCGGCAGCGCGGTGCCGTAGTAGACGTCGTGCATGCCCTCCAGCTCGGCCGGCTGCGCGCTGTTGACCTCCACAATGACCTTGTCGGCTTGTTCCAGCCAGGTCTTGTTGTTGCCCACCGAGGACGACGGGATCAGCCGGCCGTCTTCAAGCATGCCGACCACTTCCACGATGGCCAGGTCCACGTCGCCGAAGAACCCGTACCAGGTGTGCTGGGCGACGTGGCTGAGGTGGATGTCGATGTAGTCCAGTTCGCCGGCGTTGATGCGTTCGCGCAGCGCTGGGTCCGATTGGTAGGGCAGGCGCAACTCCATGCCGTCCACCTTGGCCAGCGCGCCGTCGAGCTCGGGGGCGGTGGAGGCGCCGGTCAGGACGCGGATCTGGAACTTCTCGCCCGCCGCATGGGCGGATTCCATCCGGGCCGCCAGCGCCTGCGGCACGGCCTTCGGGTAGCCGGCCCCGGTGAACCCGCTCATGGCCACCGTCATGCCGGGTTTGATGAGTTCGGCCGCCTGCTCGGCGGACATTACGCGCTCGAGCATGCGGGCATTGCGAATGCGGTCTTGCATTATGCCCCTTCGTCAGGATCTTCCCCTCCACCTTAGGCGTCGGTCACAGATGTCCGGGCCTTGGTGACGGGCGGAAGCGCCGCACGGAGCCGGTCCTGCGCCCGGCGAACTACGGCCGGCGCAGTTGTTCCGCCGCTGTCTGCCGCACGCAGGCGGAGAGTTCATCGAGGATCGGTGAGCTGATTTTCCAGCGCTGCCAGTACAAGGGGACGTCCACCGGCAGGTCCGGGGCCAGTTGGCGGAGCGTGCCCCGGCGGAGGTCCGCCTGGCACTGTTGTTCCGGCAGCAGGGCCCAGCCGATGCCCAGCCGGACGGCGGCCGCAAACTCCCCGGAGGCCGGCATGTAGTGGCGGGGCGCGGCCAAGTCGTCACCCGTCAGCGTCTGGTAGAAGCGCTCCTGCAGGTCGTCCTTGCGGTCGAAGTCCAGCACCGGCGCCGCACCCAGCCACGCCCAGTCGTGGTCCGGCGTCCCGGTGGGCCGCCAATGCTCCAGGTACTCGCTGCTGGCCACCGCCCGGTAGCGGAGCGAGCCGAGGGCCTCCACCGAGCAGCCCTGGACCGGTTCCGGCGTGGCGGTCACCGCCGCGGTCACGCGACCCGACCGCAGCAACGAGGTGGAATGCTGCTCGTCTTCACGGTGCACCTCGAAGAACACGCCCCGGTCGCGCGGCATCCGGGCCAGCGCCCCCAGGAACCACGTGGCGAGCGAATCGGCGTTGACCACCAGCGGCAGCGTCATCCCGGTCACGCTGCCGCCGAGTTCGCGCTGCGCATCGGCCTGCAGCACCCGCATCTGGCGCGCCAGCCGGAGGACCACGTCGCCGGCAGCGGTCGGCTGGACCGGGGTGGTGCGTTGCAGCAGGACCTGCCCGGCCGTTTGCTCCATGGCCTTGATCCGCTGCGAAACGGCGGAGGGAGTCACATGCAGCACACGGGAGGCGGCATCAAAACTGCCTTCTTGAACGACGACGGCGAAGGTCGCCAGATGCTCGGATTGGAACGTTTGCATAAGCTCATCTTACGGATCCTAAGTTTTCTTAGCTGTATTGATGTTGGCAGCTCGGATAGCGTCGACTGCTGTGACTACCGCTATTGCCCCCACCGTACTGCTGGGCCTGGGCACCGGATTGGCCCTCATCATCGCGATCGGCGCCCAGAATGCCTTCGTGCTGCGCCAGGGGATCCGGGGCGAACACATCGGCGTCGTCGTGCTGATCTGTGCCGTCTCCGATGCGGTGCTGATCGCCGCGGGGATCGCCGGAATCGGTGCGGTGATCGAGGCGGCCCCGGCGGTGGTGGACGTGATCCGGCTTGGCGGGGCGGCCTTCCTGCTGGCGTACGCCGTCTTCGCCGCCAAACGGGCCATCAAGCCGGGCGCGCTCACCGCCGCGGAGAATCAGCGCGGCGGCGGGTTGGCCTCCGTAGCAGCCACCGCCCTGGCGCTGACCTGGCTGAACCCGCACGTCTATCTGGATACGGTCCTGCTGCTCGGTTCCATCGCCAACACCCAGGGCGCGGAGCTGCGCTGGTCCTTCGGCGCCGGAGCGGTGCTGGGCAGCATGGTCTGGTTCGGTGCCCTTGGGTTCGGCGCCCGGCTGCTGCGCCCCTTCTTCGCCCGGCCCGGTTCCTGGCGGATCCTGGACGGGCTGATCGCGGTGGTCATGCTGGCGCTGGGGCTGCGGATGGCCTTCGGCTTTTGAGCGGGTGTGCAAGGATGCCGGTATGGTCAGCAAGCTCCTGTTCCTAGCGGACACCCACGTGCCGAAGCGTGCGCGGCGACTCCCGGAGCAGGTCTGGGATGCGGTGGCCGCGGCCGACGTGGTGTTCCACGCCGGCGATTGGGTCACCGCCGACCTGCTGGACGAGCTGGAGCAGCGTAGCCAACGGCTGATCGGCGTGTACGGGAACAACGACGGCGACGACCTGCGCTCGCGCCTGCCGGAAACCGCCGCCGCAACCGTTGCGGGCGTTCGCTTCGCCATGATCCACGAGACAGGAGCGGCGAAGGGCCGGGAACAGCGGTGTGAGGCGCGCTTTCCCGGCGTGGATGTGCTGGTGTTCGGGCACAGCCACATCCCCTGGGACACCACCTCGCCCGGGGGCCTGCGGCTACTCAACCCGGGGTCGCCGACCGACCGCCGCCGCCAACCGGTCTGTACCTACATGACGGCGACGGCCGACGGCGGCAGGCTCATTAACGTCAAGCTGGTACCGGTGGACAAGGCTGCCGGCCGCACGGACAAGTAGGACGCCGGGAACTCGTCAGCCCCACATTGCGGGCCGGAATCCAGCATGCTACTTGCCGGAAACCGCCTTGCTGACCTCGGCGGGGCTCTCATACTGCTTGTCGGGAAGATTCCTGAGCGCCGACAGCACGTCGTCGCCGGCGCCGGAGTCCTCGGCATTCTTCACCAAGTCGGCGGCGGAGGCGGGGTAGTCCACGCCGCCTAGTGCCTTCTGGATGTCAATGGGGCTGGGGTTCTCTGCCATGGAGGTTTCCTTCCGGTGGGCTAGGGGCACCACGCTACGCGCTGGGCCGCGCACTGGGAAGGCCCCCGCTGGCCGCTGCCCGCGGGCGCCCAGTACCACCCGGGGCGCGGAGCGCTGCCGGAGCCGCGGCCTACGGGAGGTGCGGCGCACCGCCGTCGTCGTTCTGCTGGACGCGCTGCACGGAGAGCGCCGGGGGTGCCGCCAGCGTTTGGTAGACCACGCAGTAGCGCTCGGTCAGCCGAAGCAGCGCCTCCAGATCCGCGTCGCCGGCGTCGCTGACCAGGTCGAAGCGCACGCGGATGCGTTGGAAGCCGACGGGAGTGTCCTTGTCCACCGCCAGCGTTCCGCGGAAGTCCAGGTCACCCTCGGCATGGACACGGCCGGTTACCTCCAGCCCCAGCGACGCCGCGACCGCCTGCAAGGTCACTCCGGCGCACGCCGCCAGGGCCTGCAAAAGCATGTCCCCGGAACAGGCCAGGCTGCCGTCGCCACCCGTGGCAGGGTGCAGTCCGGCTGCAACCAACGCTCGCCCGGTAACCACGGAACAGCTGGTTCCTTCACCAAGTTCGCCCTCAGCGTAAAGCGTGATCATCGCCGCCTCGGGCTGCTGCCGGTATCTGGTCTTCAGCGGGGCCTGGATGGCCCGCAGATTCGTCGTAGCCACGGAACCATCATGCTCCCGTAAACGGTCGGTGTATACGGGTGTCGCAGGTCGTCAAAACCGCATGGATACGCGGCCAATCGCCTGTCCGCGCCCTCGCCACACTGCGCAGTCATGCGCCCCGGCGGCAGCGCAGATGCGGAAGGGCGGTCGGCGCACACCAGTGGCCGCTTGGGAAGGTAAGCGTGCTTAGTCTTGATCCCCGCAGACCGGGTGGAATGACACGCCGAGAGCCGATCACGGTTTTGCAACGTTAGTTACTTTCCGGTAGCGTCCTCCGGGTGCGCAGGTCAGATGGCCGCGCCAGGGGGTGCCGGAATGTTCGGCGCGATCCATCCAAGTAAATATGCCCGGACGCTGCCCACGCCTTTCGCCGTCAGAATGGCAGACGTCCACATGACCTCGATCTATACGAGTGGCTGACGGCGGCGCAGGGATGTCCGGGGACGGACTGAGCGTAAGGCGGCCTCAGCGGAGCATTGTGAACTCAAACAAAAACAAGAACCTCAGTCGTGCCCTGCGTGGCGGCCTGGCCGCCTTGGCCCTGACCGGCGCCAGCATGGCCATGATCGGACCGGCGGCAAACGCCGCCGATGGGGCCACCTGGGACGCCCTGGCCGAGTGCGAGTCGGGCGGCAGCTGGAGCACCAACACCGGCAACGGCTTCTCGGGTGGCCTGCAGTTCACTCCGAGCACGTGGGCAGCTTACGGCGGCGCCGGCTCGGCAGAGAATGCCAGCCGTGCGGAGCAAATCGCGGTCGCAGAAAACGTCCTGGACGGCCAGGGTTGGGGTGCATGGCCGGCCTGCTCGGCCAAGCTGGGACTGTCCGGCGGCGGCGGAGGATCGCAGGTGAGCAGCCAGTCTGCTGACATCCAGCAGGCGCCGGTCCAGCAGGCTCCCGTCGCCGAGGCGCCGGTTCAGCAGCAGGCCCCGGTCCAGCAGGCTCCGGCTCCCGCAGCCGCCCCCGCCGTCGAGGCTCCGGCCGTGAGCGGCGAAACCTATGCCGTCCAGTCCGGTGACACCTTGGCCACCATTGCTGAGTCAATGGGACTCCAGGGCGGCTGGGAGGATCTGTTCGCGGCCAACACGGACACCGTGTCGGATCCGAACCTGATCTTCGTGGACCAGGTTCTGCAGGTTCCCGCGCAGTAATTTCCACGCCGTGAAACGCCCCGTTCTCCCCCGGAGGACGGGGCGTTCACAGCAGGCAACGCGGCCGTGACTCATAGACTGGCATGAACCGAGTGAGAGGACCGGCCGCCGCTATGCCCACTATCGAGAACCGTCCCTGGCTGCAGAATTACCAGTCCGGGGTGCCTGCCGAAATCGAGATGCCAACCGAGTCGCTCTCGCACATGCTGGACGACTCGGTCCGCAGGTTCGGGAAGCGGGCGGCCTTGGACTTCTTCGGGGCGTCCACCAGCTACCGAGAGCTGGGCCGCCAGGTCGACCGGGCAGCCGAAGGCCTGCGCAGGCTGGGCGTCGGCCCGGGCAGCCGCGTGGCGCTGATCCTGCCCAACTGCCCGCAACATGTGGTGGCCTTCTACGCAGTGCTGCGGCTGGGTGCCGTCGTCGTCGAACACAATCCGCTGTACACCGAGCGCGAGCTCCGGCACCAGTTCGAGGACCATGGCGCCACGGTCGCCGTCGTCTGGAACAACGTGGTGGCCAAAATCCAGGCGTTTCCCGCCGCCCTTGCCGTCAAGAAGATCGTCTCGGTGGATTTGGCCCGCGCCCTGCCGCGGGCCAAGCGGCTGGCCCTCAGGCTGCCCATCCCCGCCGCCAGGAAATCCCGCAAGGCGTTGACCGCCTCGGTGAAGAACACCATTTCCTGGGAGAAGCTGCTGAAGTCCAAGCCGCTGACAAAGGACTTTCCCCGCCCGGAGGTCAGCGATCTGGCGGCCATCCAGTACACCTCCGGCACCACCGGACATCCCAAGGGCGCAATGCTGACCCACCGGAACCTGCGGGCGAACGCCGAACAGGGGCGCGCGTGGATGCACGGCGTGGCCGAGGGCAAGGAGGTCATGTACGCCGTGCTGCCGATGTTCCACGCCTTCGGCATGACCCTGCATCTGACCTTCGGCGTCCTCACCGGCTCGCGGGTTGTCCTCTTCCCCAAATTCGACGTGGACCTGGTGCTCACCGCAGCCAAGAAGAACCCGCCCACCATCTACTGTGCGGTGCCGCCTATCTATGAGCGGACCGCGAACGAGGCCCGGAAGCGCGGGGTGTCCCTGAGCTCGGTGCGGTTCGCCATCTCCGGAGCCATGAACCTGCCGCAGGCCACCTTGGACCTGTGGGAGGACACCGCCGGAGGCCTGCTGGTGGAGGGCTACGGAATGACCGAAACGTCCCCGGTGGCCATGGGCAATCCGTTCGCATCCACCCGCAAGAACGGGACCATCGGCGTTCCCTTCCCCAGCACCGAGATGCGGGTGGTGGACCCGGACAATCCGGCCCACGACGTCGAGCCCGGGCAGCCCGGCGAACTGCTGATCCGCGGACCGCAGGTGTTTCAAGGCTATTGGGGCAAGCCGGAGGAAACCGCCGCCGTGCTGCTGGACGGCGGCTGGGTGCGCACCGGCGACATCGTCACCGTGGACGGGCAGCACAATGCCCGGATTGTGGACCGGGTGAAGGAACTGATCATCACCGGGGGCTTCAACGTCTCGCCGTCGGAAGTCGAGGATGCGCTGCGGTCCCATCCGGACGTGACGGACGCGGCAGTGGTGGGCATCCCGCGGGCCGAGGGAGGCGAAGAGGTGACGGCCGCCGTCGTGCTCCGGGACGCCGACCTCACGCTGGACGAGTCGGAGCTGCGGGACTATTGCCGCGGCCGGCTGGCGGCGTACAAGGTTCCGCGGCGGATTATTGCCGTGCAGGAACTGCCCAAGTCCATGCTCGGCAAGGTGCTGCGCAAGCAGGTTAAGGAGCAGCTCGCCGCCCGGTAGTGCCTCTTCTTGGGCGGCGCCGACGCCGAACCGCCGCTCGGCCATTGGCCGACAAGTGCGTGACGCGTCACATTCCTGCACGGCGGCAAGGATGAGTTGTGAGCCGTGACATAGTAGAGCGCTGTGGCCGCGTGCTGAACCGCGCTTCCGTTGGGGGAGACAGTGGGCGCTGCCACCTAGTTTTTCGATTTTTAGGAAGTGACATGAAGCGAACATTCCTGACGCTGCTGGCCGGTGTCTCCGCGCTGGGCCTGGCCGCCTGCGGCTCCGGATCGCCCAGCGGCGGCGAGGGCGGCGGCAACGAACCCGCCGCCTCGGGCGGGCTCACCCCGGTGACCGTCGGCGTGATCCCCATCGTTGACACCGCGCCGCTCTGGCTCGGCGATTCGAAGGGCTTCTTCGAGGAAGAGGGCCTGGATCTTGACATCCAGAACGTCGCCGGTGGCGCAGCCGCCATCCCGGCCGTGGTCAGCGGTGGCTTCGACTTCGCCTTCGGCAACCTGGTCTCGGTCATGGTCGCCAATGACAAGGGCCTGGACATCAGGCTGGTAGCCAACGGCAACTCCACCTCGGGCGATACCTCGCACGACTTCGGCGGCGTGGTGGTCAAGGGGGATTCGGACATCAAGTCGCCCAAGGATCTGGCCGGCAAGACCGTCTCGGTCAACACCCTGTCCAACATCGGCGACACCACCATCCGCAGCGTGATCGAAGCCGACGGAGGCGATCCCGAGAGCGTGAAGTTCGTCGAGGTGGGCTTCCCGGATGCGCCGGCAGCACTGGCCAACGGCCAGGTGGACGCGGCCTGGATCCTGGATCCGTTCCTGTCCCAGTCCGTGGATGACGGCGGCCGCGTGGTCTCCTACAACTTCGCCGACTTCGACAAGAATTTGGATATCTCCGGCTACTTCGCCACCGGCGATACCGTGTCGAAGGATCCGGAACTGGTGAAGAAGTTCCAGGCCGCGATGAACCGCTCGCTGGAATACGCACAGGAGCACCCGGACGAGGTCCGCGACATCGTGGGCACCTACACCAAGATCGACGAAGCCGCCCGCGCGGAGATGGCCCTGCCGGCCTTCCGCAAGGACTTCAACATGGAGGCGGCGCAGAAGCTCGCCGACGCGGCCCTGAAGTACGGCACGCTGACCAAGCCGGCGGAGCTGGACAAGTTCTTCCCGTAAGCTGCACGCCGTAAAGCAGTACGACGGCGGGAGTCCCCCTTCCGTTTGATGCGCCGGACAGCGTCTCTCCCACAGGGGAGAGGCGCTGTCTGCTTTTTGCCGACTGGTCAGATCTGCGCGGTCAGAGCTGAGCGATCAGATCCGGCTGCGCTCGCCGGGATCCCGCCACTTGTGGGCCGGCGGGGTCCAGCCGTCGATGGCGTCCAGCAGCTCCCCGGCGGAGCCGGCCACAATGACGGCATCGCGGTAGGCCTGCTTCAGGAATCCTGCGCTGACCAGAGAGTCGATCGCCGCCAGCAGCGGATCCCAGAAACCGTTAATGTTCAGAAAGGCTACCGGCTTTTCGTGGATGCCCAGCTGCAGCCAGGTCCAGGCTTCGAAAATCTCCTCGAGCGTGCCCACCCCGCCCGGCAATGCCACAAAACCATCGGCTAGGTCCGCCATCATCTGCTTGCGTTCGTGCATGGAGTCGACCACGTGCAGCGTGCTCAGGCCGGTGTGCCCCACCTCGGTCCGGTCCAGCGACGAGGGAATCACGCCCACCACCTCGCCGCCGGCAGCCACCGCGCTATCCGCGACGGTGCCCATCAGGCCCACCTGCCCGCCGCCGTACACAATCCCGATGCCGCGGGCCGCCAGCTCGTCGGCAAAGGACGCCGCCTCCCGCGCGTACAAGGGGTCTGTTCCGCTGGCGGATCCGGTGAAAACTGCAAGTCGCATTCCGCCATTATCCCAGTGCCGCTAGACTCTCGGGTCATGACTGCAGAGGATGGACAAGACCGCCCGGAACCGCCGCTAGCGGCCAACGAGCTGGACACGCTGCTGGGATTTCTGGAGTTCCACCGTGGCACCTTCGAATGGAAATGCGCGGATCTGGGCGCAGACGGACTGGCCGCCAAACTGCCGCCGTCGCGGATGACCCTGGGTGGCATGCTCAAGCATCTGGCGTTCGTGGAGGACTACTGGTTCTCCTACCGGCTGCACGCACGGGAGCCGCAGCCGCCGTGGGACAGCGTGGACTGGAAAGCAGAGCCCGACTGGGACTGGGATTCGGCAGCTGGCGATACTCCTGAACAGCTCCGTGCACTGTGGAGCGAGAGCGTGGCGCGTTCCCGCTCCCTCACCGCTGAAGCAGTGGCGGCCGGCGGGCTGGACCGTTTGGCCGGCAGGCCTGGCCGGGATGGCAGCGTTTCGAGCCTGCGCTGGATCCTGGTCCACATGATCGAGGAGTACTCCCGGCACAACGGGCACGCCGACCTGCTGCGCGAGGCAGTGGACGGACAAGTCGGGGAGTAGCCGCGGACACCGGCTGACGTTCAAGAGCGCCGGAAGAGGCAGGAGCTATTCGGGCTCTTCGACTTCGCGGGGGTACTCCTCGTCCTCGTCCTCGCTGATAGCCTCCAACTGCTCCTGCAGGTCCGCCTCGTTCGCTTCCCAGCCAACCGGCGGCACCGTCGAAGCCGGTTGCTCCGAAGCATCCTCATCTACCGGGCGGTCCTGCCAGGCGCGGTCGGCCTCGTCCGCTTCCGGGATCTCTGCATCGTGGTTGCCGGTGCTGGTCATTGCGGCCCTCCTAGTGTCTGTTCTACTGCGGTCGGATGTAGTGGATGCGGTTCGTGCACTCGGTGCGCCCGCCTAGCCGCCCGCGACCGACTGGATGATGAGCAGTTCCTGCCCGGGCGCGACCAGCGTGGCCGGCCCCTGCAGCATGCGGATGTCTTCGCCGTCCAGGTAGAGGTTGACGTAGCGGCGGATCGCCCCGGTTTCATTGCGGACGCGGCGGTTGAACACCGGGTAGTCGCCGGCCAAGGCGTCCAGAATCTCCGCCACGGACCGCGGGCCGGACGCGGGCACGCTGAGCTCGCGCTGCTCGCCGGTTACCTTGGCCAGCAGGCTGGGCACGACGACGGTGACCGTCTTCTCTGCTACACCCACCACGGCGATCTCCTCCTCTTAGAGACTGGCGGCCCGGACGCAGAGGACGTCGGGCAGGCCCGAGGTAACTTGCACGAAGACTTCGCCTTCGTCTGCGCTGGCGTACACCGATCCGCCGCGGGTGCCGAAGTAGAACCCGGCCGGATCGCCGGTGTCCACGGCAGCGGCATCACGGAGCACCACGTTGTAGTCGAGGTCGGGCAGACCGGTGCCGAACCGCGCCCAGGTGGCACCGCCGTCGTCGGTTCGATGCACCGCAAGGTGCCCGTCCGGCGGGATCCGCTCGCCGTCGGCCTTGATCGGGACCACCCAGGCGGTCCGCGACCTCCGCGGATGGGTGAGCAT
The DNA here is from genome assembly GCF_059091905.1 of Arthrobacter sp. Dra40. Classification (NCBI taxonomy): domain Bacteria; kingdom Bacillati; phylum Actinomycetota; class Actinomycetes; order Micrococcales; family Micrococcaceae; genus Arthrobacter; species Arthrobacter sp. Dra40. The sequence goes on along the minus strand of NZ_JBNHHB010000018.1, from coordinate 23,260 downwards.
GACGAAGCCGAAGTCGGTCGGCAGGCCGTCGGCGATGGACTGCCAATTGTCGCCGGAATCATCGGACCGGTAGACGCCGTGGTGGTTCTGCGCGAAGAGCGTGGACGGTTCCACCGCATCCCGGGCGATCTTGTGGACGCACTGACCCACCTCGGGATTCGGATCCGGCATGAAGTAGGCGCTGATGCCGTGGTTGCGGGCGTGCCAGCTCTCGCCGCCGTCGGTGCTGCGGTACACGCCGCCGGTGCTCATGGCAACGTGCACGGTATCCGGATCGTGCGGGCTCGGCAGGATCGAGTGGGCGGCCGCCCCGCCGTAGCCGGCACCCCACTGGTCCTTGTCCGGATGGTTCCAGAGCGCGCGGTTGAGTTCGAAGTGTTCGCCGCCGTCGGTGGACTTCCAGACCGAAATCGGCTCGCAGCCCGCCCAGACCACGCCCGGGCGGTCCGCCGCGTCCGGCTGGATCTGCCAGACCCGCTCCAGCGCGGCACCGTCGCCGTCGTTGAAGCGGATGGCGCCGTTCTCCGGCTCGGTCCAGGTCTCGCCCAGATCATCCGAATGGAACACTGTCGGTCCCCAGTGCTCGGAGCGCGCCCCCACCAGCAGCCGGGTGGACCCGTTGCGCTGGTCGATCCCGATGCTGGGAATCTCGTTCATCAAAAAGTGCGGGCCGGACAGGGACCAGTTGGCCCGGTCCCGGCTGGTGGCCAGCCACAGCCCCTTCTTCGTTCCGATCGCCAGAATGGTTTCCCCAGTAGCCATGCCACCCATTCGACCACTGCGGTCCGGCGCGCGCAACGGTTTTGCGATGAAAGGCTTCAGGCGGGGCAGAATAGGGAAGCCGACGCCACGCAAAGAAAGAGGACATGAGCACGCAGCCGCCAAGCCAGCCGGGGTCCCGCCTGTGGCTCTGGGTCCTCATGGCGGCCGCCGTGCTGACCCAGACGTCGCTGAACTTATCCCGGCCGGTGGTGTCCTACAAGCTGCTGGCGCTGGGCGGTGACGCGGCGATCATCGGCGTGGTGACGGCGGTTTATGCGGTACTGCCGGTGGTGGCGGCGTTGTGGCTGGGCCGGGTGAGCGACCGTATTGCCTCGCTCAAGGGCATGGTGGTGCTCGGCGCGGTGATGCTGGCGGTGGCCGCCGTGGGGCTGGCGCTGGCGCAGGACTTCCTGCTGATCGGCATCTCCATGGCCCTGCTCGGCATGGGGCATTTGGTCTTCACCATCGCCGGCCAGTCCGCGATCGGGCGCTATGCCGCGCTGAACCAGATGGACAGCGGCTTTGGCTGGTTTACCGCGGCCTTTTCGCTGGGCCAGTTGCTCGGCCCGCTGCTGGCCGGGGTGCTGCTGGGAACCGGGACGGAGGGCGTGGGACCGGATTGGCTGGGCGCCATCAACCTGGCCCTGCTGCTGGCCGCCGGCATTGCCCTGGCGGCGGCGCCGATGATGCTGATCGGCGCGCACCCGGGGGCGGCTAGGCGGCGGTTCCGCTCCCGCAAGCACGACGGCGGTGCGGCCGCCGCTGCCGTCCGGCCGCCGATGGTGAAAGAGCCCGTGCTGCAGATCCTGCGGCGGCCGGGGGTGGCGTGGAACATGCTGGCCTCGATGGCGCTGCTGTCCGTGATCGACATCCTGGTGGCATTCCTGCCGCTGGTCGGCGAGGAGCTGGGTGTGGCGCCGTTCTGGGTGGGCGTGCTGCTGGCCGTCCGTGCCTGCGCGTCGATTATCTCGCGGATACTGCTGCCCTGGCTGGTGCATCGCTGGAGCCGGATCCAGCTGCTGGTGGCCAGCCTGCTGGGATCCGGTGCCGCGATTGCGGTGACGCCGTTTGTGCTGGAACCGTTCTGGCCGGCGGCAGTGGCACTGTTTGTGGGCGGTTTCCTGCTGGGCCTGGGCCAACCGCTGACCATGACGCTGATCAGCCATGCGGTCCGGCCGGAGTCCCGCGGTGCCGCGCTGGCCCTGAGGCTGCTGGGCAACCGGGTGGGGCAGGTGGTCCTGCCGCTCGCCGCGGGCCTGGTCGCCGCCCCGCTGGGCCCGGGCGGCGCCATCTGGTTCTCCTGCGCGGTGCTGGGTGCAGCGGCCGCGGCCCGGCTAAGCGTGCGCAGCGAACCCGACGCTTAACGCGCGCGTAAAATCCGGCGGCCGGAATCGCACGCGGCTTCGACACCTCGCTCGTTCCTCGCTCGGCGAGGCGCCGCTTAGCGATTCCGGCCGTCGGACCACGGTGGTCGACCAAGCGAGCTCCAGCCAACGGTGGTCGACCAAGTGAGCGCTAGCGAGCGCGTGGAGACCCGCATAGCGCGGGCCGCCGGAAGTCTCCGAAGTCAGACGCCGAGGGTTTCGCGCAAGCGGGCCACGTGGCCCTTGGCGTCCACGTCGTACTCGGCGTGCTTGATGGTTCCGTCCGGGCCCATCGCAAAGGTGCTGCGGAGTGTTCCGGTAAAGACCTTGTCGCCGAAGGTCTTGTCGCCGTAGGAGCCGTACGCCTTGGCCACGGCGAAATCAGGATCGGACAGCAGCGGGAAGGTCAGGCCCTCGGCGTCGCTGAAGACCTGGATAGCCTCGGCGTCGTCTGGGGAGATGCCGATGACGTCGTAGTTGGCGGCCTGCAGCGAGTTGAGGTTGTCGCGGAAGTCGCAGGCCTCGGTGGTGCAGCCGGGGGTGGCGGCCTTGGGGTAGAAGTAGACCACAACGTTCCGGCCGGTGTAGTCGGACAGCGCGACCTTCTTGCCGTCGGCATCGGAGAGAGTGAACTCGGGGGCCGGCATGCCGGGCTTCAGGTGGGACACGAACATCCTCTTTCGTCGGAAGAACCAGTGTGAACTGAGCTTTCCTCATCGAGTCTAGTGGCGCCGCCGGCGCCGGAGAGCGCCGCTGCTTTAACCATTACATGAGGCAATTGGTGCCCAGCTCGCTGCAGACCTCCGGGCAGAGGTCCGGACCTGAAGGGCATCTCGCGGAGGAACCTGCGGTACCTGAACGCTGTTGCCCTAGGCCCTCTAATGGTTCTAGCTCGACTTGCCCGTCGGCGCGACCCGTTTCCAGATTGCGCTGCCTATCGATCTACAACCTGTTCCTCAACCCGCCGGCCGAATCCCGGGCCAAGGTGTCCGACTCCTCGTCACGGCACCCCATAGCCGTCCGTTGTCTTTCGGCGTGAACAGGATCACGATGAAGGAAACCACCAACGAAGGAGGAGCCATGGACAGTCCGACGTATGGAATCGTGCATTTCTTCCCGGGAGGCACCCGGGAGCAGTACGAGGCGTCGATTGCCGCCGTTCACCCTGCCCCGGGGCAGCGGCCGGAGGGTGAGATCTTCCATGCCGCCGGGTCGTCCGAGGGCGGGTGGACGGTCTTGGCGATCTATGAATCGCAGGAGAGTTGGGAGCGGTTCCGGGACACCATCCTTATGCCGAAGTTCCAGGAGGGTATTCCGGGAGGATTCGCCTCCATGCCCGAGGAAAGGCTGATCGACGTGTACAACTTCATGCCCTGACAGCCTTCCGACCGCCACCCGCCCGCCTAATCCATCCGGCACTTCGGCCACCCATTGCATTCATCGAGTTGCTGAAGCGCCTGCCGGCACTTTGGGAGACGGGGTCGCCGCATGCTCAAACCGTCAAGATGCCCCATGGTAACTAGGGGCAACTACCCTCAGTCGTGCACCGGGTGCTCTCCCGCTTTGGGCGACGAAACTCACCTGATCGGCAGGACCGCTATCGGCAGGCGGAGCGTGTCCCCATCTGCCGTAGGCCGGCCATTTTTCCGAGACCGCCAGCCATCTTCTGCTTCTTCAGTCCCAGCATCACGTTTTCCGCCCGCTGCATCTCGCCCTGCTTGGCGCCGAGCACCATGACCCACCCGGCGAAAACTGGGACGGCCCACTGCAGCATTTTCAATTGTTTTTGCGCCTTGACCAGTTCCTCCGATGATTTCGGCTTCGGTTCGGTAGCACCTTCTGATCCTTCGTGGGAGAGCTTGTGGACCTTCTGCCCGAGCAGGCCCGCATATAGCGTCACCGCTGCCCCAAGGAGGGTAACTACAGTCTTGTACACGGTCAGGCGCAGCACACCATGCTGCGTGGCCAATCGGTCAGCATTGCCCAGGGTGAGCGGTACCCCGGACGCGAGGTGGGCCGCGAAGGCCGCCGTCTGGATCGGGGCCCACTTCTTCCAGCCAAGGCTGGAAAGGCGGGTCCGTTCCGTCGGGTCCTTGGCCTCGGCAGCGGCCCCATTGAGTCCGATGGCGCCCATGAGGGAACCGCCAAACCAAGCGCCGGCAGTCAGGTCGTGAATCGAGCGAGAGACGAGATTTTTATGCATTTTCTTCTCCTCCAGAATGGGGCTTTACCGATGTGGCTCAATGGCCGAGAACGCCGGACTGCCGGAAGCCGGGGGCGCCGGCAGCATGGATGAGGCGAAAGAAACAGCCGGCCCGAACGGAGCCTCCGCCCGGGTCAGTCCAAACTAGACCAAGGGGCGACATTAGGGAAGGTGCCAAGGCCTGCGTCTAATACCTGCGTGTTTTGATTTCTGGTTCAGGCCGGAGGCTGCCGCCCGCGCCGGCGGACAGCCAGCGGGGCCCGTCGTCCACGTCAACTGCCCGCCTGTCCGGCTAATGTCTTCCTTCTAATGGGCGGGAACATCCCGGAAACGACTCCCGAACTGGGTAGCCAGCAGCCTGACGGACCACGTGCGTGCAGGCTCTGTCGTGCCCGGCATCGGCTTGTGGCGGACCGCACGAGTCCGCTTGTGGGTCCGGCGGCTACGCCCTGCGGGTAAGTCCGCAATTACCCGGGTCCATGCCCCTATTCCGAAAGAATAGGGGCCAAGCGGGTGCCAAAAGCTGGGGATTCTGAATAGACTGTGCGGGCTGGGGACAGTAAGCAGGCTTATTAATCCGGAGAGGCTCGTCTGATGAAAACTTCAATTCTTTTCGCTGCTCCTGCCGTAGCGCTCGGTGCCCTGGCTCTCGCTGCCGGGCCTGCCGTCGCTGAAGACGGGACCTACCAGGCTGCTCTCGCCCCGGCGAACAACAGCGGCACCTCGGGTCAGGCGATGATCGAGGTGCACGGCCAGCAGGCCACCATCACCATGAACGTGTCCGGTGCGGCTGAAATGATGAATAACGCACCGTTCCCGCATGGACAGCACATCCATATCAATGGGCAGGGCGTATGCCCGGGCCCGCAGGCTGATACCGACGGCGACGGAGTGGTCAGCTCGCCCGAAGGCGAGCCATATGCGGGAATGATCGGCGTATCCCTCACCCTGTCGGGTGACACCAGCCCGGCTTCGGCCGTAGCCGCCGACCGTTTCCCCGCCGGCGGGGCGTACACCTACACGCGGACCGTCCCGCTGGATGCGGCGACGATGCAGGCCCTCCAGACAGGCAAGGCCACCGTGGAGGTTCACGGGGTGGACCCGAACAAGCTGCCCGCAGCCGCCCAAGAAAAGACCAGCCCCGACGACCCCTCGATGCCACTGGCGGCCACTCTTCCCGCGGCCTGCGGCGTGGTGCAGGCCGGGCAGGTGTCCGGGCCCATGCCCGGGGCTCCAGATACCGGTATTGAGGGCGCGGGCGCGGGCGCTGACGGCACGGTGGCGCTGGCCACCGTCGCCGGTATCGGCGCCGCTGCGCTGGCCGTAGGGGCAGTCGCCCTGCGGCGGCGTGCTGCCAGCGGGGACTGATTTGGCCTTGCTTTGGAATTGCGGCCGCCGAGCCCGACTTCTCACGGCGGCCCTGGCCCTGCTTCTCACCGCCGGATGTGCCGGCGGCGCCATCGGCACTCTCGGCACATCGATGTCCGGTGCCGCTGCCCCGGACTCGGTCGGTACGGCCCGACCGGAGCCGGAGGCGGCACCTGTGCCGGCGGAGGGGACACGTGGCATCGGCGCCGCTCCTTCCGCCGCGGAAGGGTCTGCTGCTGCCGATGCGGAAGAGTTACCGCCGGTCCTCGGGGAATCAACTCCCGTTTCTCTGTCGGTGCCCCCGATCGGCCTGGACAGCGGGATCATAAGCTTGGGACAGCGCGATGACCTGAGCCTAGAGGTACCCCCGGGGGAGGTCGGTTCACCCGCCGGGTGGTACGTGAACTCTCCGACGCCCGGTGAGCGAGGGCCGTCGGTCATCTTGGGCCACGTCAATGCGATCGGAGGAGGCCCCGGCGTTTTCGCACGGTTGCATGAACTGGCCCCCGGAAACAAAGTGGAAGTGAACCGCGAAGACGGTTCAACCCTCGTCTTCCGGATTTCTGCGGTCGAAAGCTACGGCAAGGAGGGGTTCCCCGCCCTGCGGGTGTATGGAAACACCGACTCTGCCGAGCTCCGGCTCATCACCTGCGACGGGTACAACGCCCAGACTGGCAAATTTGAACAGAACTTGGTGGCGTATGCCTCCCTGGTCAGCGGAAGCTGACGTACCCGGCTCCGCGCCGGGTTCCTGTGCCCCCTGTACGCCCGACCGGCAATCGGAGTGTTAATGCATGGGTCGGGCGTTTCTTGCCATCTCCCATCTCCTGACATATGCGCTGTTATCGGCGTTTGTAAGCCGGGCTGGACCGCCTGAAGCACCTCGATTAAGGAGAACATGACTACTGCGGTGATGCTCTCCAGTTATTCATCGTTACGCGTGTATTGCCCAGTTGGCGGCAACGTTGACGATGCTGAGTTGTGTCCAACATATTGTTCAAGCGGGCAATCGCGACTCGCATGAGCAAGCACCTCACTCCGGGCACTTATAGTCACCGCACTTGCAGCGGACGGTTACCGTTGCAGCATCGGTGTTCCGCGAAGTGCACGGCTCACTTTGTTAGCAGTGGCGCGCAGCAGCGGCACGGTTCGGTTGTACAGCGTGGAAATTCAGTCGCAGGATTCAACCGCCGATAACCGTGGGTATGTCCGGACAAGATGTCTCGATGAAGCATCCTACAACGGGAAATTCACGGGCCCTGGTGGAACATGAATTTCATCGCGCTGGGGCCATTCACGGGCGCGCATAAGTTCACGCTCATCTTTGTCGCGGTGGAGGACCGGCTTGCGCGATAGGGAAGACCGGAGCCGGGGCTTTAAGAAAACAATGATTGCCGCTGCCGGATCCGGACCTTGTAGAAGCTGAGGAGGCCCGGATTCGGCGCGACTGCCGATAGTAGCCGGGGGAACGGACGACCGGGGAGCACCGGCAGGGGGCGCATCGGCCGTTACCCGTGGCGGAGGCATCCGTCTCTGGCGGCGTGTTGCGGGCGCCGCAGGTTTAGGTGTACGCAGGCCTTCCCTCTCGTAGGTCATCGGGGGACTGCATCGGTGGCGAACAATCAGGGTCGCCTGGGTAGGTTAGCGATTCATGAAGGGTGCGTGATGTGTCAGGAGTCGGGAGAATGATGACTGCACGGCAGCACCGACTGGTGTTGGGGACGTCCCCGGCGCAAGGAGAGCATTCAAAGGCTGTAGCAATAGTTTGTGACCGCTCCAGCGCATTGAGGGCAATCTACTTAAGAATCCGAGCTCCGTCGCATTAGCTCTTCACTGCTGATCCGTAGCTCGATTCCATCGGTCTTATCTACGAGAAACCGATCACCCAGGGGATCTGTAATGATCCAGGCGAAGGCAGAGTCGCTGGTGGCGGCATCTACCGTGCCCGTCCACAGCCGTGTGGTTCTCAGCCAGACCTCAACTTCGACTCCGGATAGTCGAATCCAATCGTCACATCTGACATGTGTCATCATCTGTTCCTTCCTCCTTGCTGGTTCCCTAGGAAAAGCTTTCCTTCTAGGCCGCCGCCGTTGTCTTTGCGTGGCTATGCCGTTTGGGGCTGAGGGGTGCACCCGTAGCGGCTAAATGACCTCTGGCAGGCTTTTCAAAAAATTCCTGTTCCACCCTTACCCCAGGTCGAGCCACTACCGACCTGCTCCTGCTAAGCTCAATCTACCAAATGATCGGTCAAACATGGAGGGGTAATGAAGCCGTTAATTATCAACGCAGCGGTGTCTGGAGCAATGCCTCCGGAAACTAGTCCGAACCTTCCTCGCACGCCGGAGGCTGTGGGAGAGGAGGCGCTCCGTGCAGCTGCCGCTGGAGCATCCGTAGTGCACATGCACGCCCGTGACGAGCAAGGCAGGCACAGTGGTGACTTGGCACACTTCTCGCGTGCGATGGGGGTGATCCGAGAATCCGGAGCTGATTTCGTCACGAATCTTACGACATCGTTCTCGGGGTCTGAGGAGATTCCGGATGCTAGTCTTCGAAAGTCGGTACTGGAACTTCAACCTGACATGGCTTCGTTCGATGCTGGGTCACTCAATTTCAGCGACTGGGTTTTTCGAAATGACCCACAGTTCTTACGAGAGCTGGCTGGCTGCATGCTAGATCGGGGAGTCAAACCTGAGATCGAGATCTTCGACGAGGGCATGCTCGGCACGATAGATGAGCTAATCCGTGAGGGACTGCTTAAGCCCCCGTATTTTATTCAGTTCGTCTTTGGTGTTCGCGGTGGAGTCCGACCAACAGCCGGTAATCTATCTCACTTAGTCAGCGCGCTTCCTGCAGGAGCCATATGGTCGGTTGCGGCGCTCGGGCGTCATCAACTCAATTTCAACGCGATGGCCATCGCGATGGGAGGCCACGCTCGTACCGGCCTCGAAGACAACGTTTATCTATCCAAAGGCGTATACGCTACAAATGAGCAACTAGTCCGGAGAGTCCGCGAGCTTGGAGTGATGATGGGGCGTGAGATCGCTACGGCCGAACAAACTCGTGAAATACTCGAACTTCCCGGGCCGGCCCCGGCACAAGAGAAGACATCGCTACATGTGAAATCATGACGCCTTAAGGGCATTGCGCGAGGTGATCTTGCCGCGAACGCTTTTAGCAAAGGCGTCACGCGTCTTGATAAGCCTGGAAGTAGGCTGGAAGGCTAAGCGGTCGCCGCTTTGCAACCCTGGCATCTCAACGCCTTCGGATATCTGTTTCTGCTGCCGTTCCTGATCACCTGAAGGCCGGGATCGAGGTGCTCAATGCTGAGGAAAGCGTGTGGCTGGCCATGCTGGATGGCTGGGGTGCCCAGCAGATGAGCCGGAATCTTTCTGCCGGAACCCTTGTCAGGGACGATAAAGAGAAAACATCTCCTCCGTGCCTGAGCAAGAGCGCGGCCCAAGCCGCTGCCGCCAACTGCTCCGGTCACTCCCGGATTATGATTGGCCGTTCCTATCAGTAAGGTCCCTGATTATGACGACGTTTCTCCCCTTCCGGGCCGGCGGGCAGTCCCCGAGCGACCAGGGCCTCCCCGGTGGCGCGGGCATGGCCGACCGTGGCCACCAGCACCGGGCCCGTCAGTCTTACCGGTCCGCGGCGCAGGCCGCGGGAGGCCGGGGCCTCGGCATGGGCCCGCACGGAGGCTCCGATCCAAGGGATCGTGCGCAGCATGACGTTGACGGCCAGCGCGGCGGCCTCCGGGTCGATCCCGAGCCGGCGGAACGCGCCGAAGAATTGGGCCAGGCCGTCCAGCAGTTCGGTGCCCGGCGTGGTGATCACCAGCAGGCGGGCGGCGGCCAGGGCGCCGAAGACGGCGGCCACGACCACGAGTGCCGGCCAGAGGGCGTCGAGAGGGGACAGAGGGTCGGTTCCCCAAACCCCGGAGGCCCAGCGGGCTATGCCGGCGAAGGCCAGCATGGGCCAGCCGCGCCGCCAGGGGGCCAGGAACTCGCCGGGGATCCCGGCCAGCAGGTACAGGCCGAGCACCCCCAGCAGCACGAGACCGACCACCACGGGCTGGCGCCAGGCCACCAGGACCACGGTGAGCACTAGCAGCACCGCGTACTTGGCACTCAGTGGCGAGCGGTGGACGTGGGAGGTCCCCGGCCGGTGGTCGAGCAGGTTCACCGCACGCCCTCCCGGCCGGCCGCGCGTTGCGCCCGCACGTCGCGGCGGTACCACGCCACCGCACCCGGCCCGTCGGCGTCGTGCACGACGCGCCCGCCGGCGACGACGAGGCAGCGGTCGGCCTGGGCCGCGAAGTCGAGGTCGTGTGTGGTGTACATGAGCTGCCGGCACCGGCCGGTCTCCGGCAGGGAGAGCAGCAGCTCCTGCACCTCCAGGGTCCAGTCCAGGTCGAGCAGTGTGGTCGGCTCGTCGGCCACAAGCAGGGCCGGGTCGGTGGCGAGCACGGTGGCCAGGGCCAGGCGCTGGCGCTGGCCGCCGGAGAGGTCGTAGATGCTGCGGTGGGCCAGCCCGGCCAAGCCATGGGCGGCCAGCAGCTCCTCGGCCTCCCGCCGCCGGTCGCGCCGGTTGCGGATCGTGCGGCGCAGGGACAGCTCCATGTCCTCGCCCGCCGTGGGCATGACCAGCTGCACCAGCGGGTCGGTGAACATAAATCCGGTCAGGGACCGCACCTGGCTCGTCTTCTCCACGGTGTCCAGCCCGTGCACCCGCACGGTCCCGGCGGAGGGCTGGACCAGCCCGTTGAGGAGCCTGACGAGGGTCGACTTGCCCGAGCCATTCGGCCCGATTACCGCGACGACCGGCTCCGCCACGGTGAAATCCACGGGGCCGAGGATGCGAATCGTGCCGGGTTCGGCCCCGGCCTCCTGGCCGGGGGCCGCGGCCGTACCCGGGAGGTCGACGACGGCGCCGCGGACCTCGATGACCGGTTCGCCTGCGGTGGTGGGCACCTCGCTCAGAACCGGCGCAGGGCCAGTGCGGGGAAGGCCCGGACGATGGTGGCGGCCACAGTAACGGCCAGGACGTTCTTGATCATGTCGCCCGGCCAGAACACCATGTCGGCGCCGATGGCGGTGGCCAGGTCTAGGTCGAGGGCGATCATCATCCCGGCGATGCCCATCGGGTGGATGAAGACGAAGGAGGCGACCATGGCGCACAGCCATACCAGGGCCCACCAGCCCAGACCCATCCGGCCGGCCCCCTTCGCGGCGGCAACCTGGCCGCGGCGCAGCACCATGGAAGACAGGGCGCCGGCCAGGAAGGCTGCCAGCGGGAAGGCGAGCAGGTAGCCGGCCGAAGGTCCGGCCAACACGCCGATCCCGGCGTTGAATCCGGAGAACACCGGCAGTCCGGCGAGTCCGGCCACGACGTACAGCGTCACGGCCAGGAATCCCAGGCGCGCGCCGAGGATCAGGCCGGTGAGCATCACCGCGAAGGTCTGCAGGGTGATGGGCACGCCGAAGCCGGCTACCGGGATGGGCGGCAGCATGGAGCACACGGCGATGAGGGCGGCGAACACCCCGGCCAGGGCGACTTGCGTGGGCACGGCCAAGGGCTTGCGCGGCGCGCCCAGGACTACGTAGCTCATGGTTCTCCTTCTTGCTGACGCTGTGCCGGCAGGGTTGACGAGTCGTTGAGAATAGGATTTCATCAGCATGGACATGAATACGATTTCACGCACTATTAGAGCAGTGAGGAACGAGGGCGAAGTTGACGAACGCATGGCCGGTTTTGCCGGCATGCCGGTGTTCTCGGAGGCATCCTCCGGTCCGGCCGCTGCCGTCGGCCGACCGTTGGTCACCTGGTGGGCGCGTCGTCGTCGCCGCAGGACTGACCGACTGGCGGGCCAAGCGCAACTGGGACAAGAGGTTCCTGGGCGCCCGGGTATCCTTCCTCGCCGGCACCGTGATCACCTTCGTCTTCGGCATGGCCTGGCTGTCCATCTCGCTGGGCGCCGACCTGCAGCAGACGCTCGAGTGGGGCCTGCGCTGACCATGCCCGCGCGACCGTGGAAGCGCTGGCCGCCCGGGACCTGCCGGTTGACTCGAAGGTAACCTAGCCCGACAACGAACTCTGACCCGCAGGCGCCCGACCCCCTGAGCTTCTGGACGAAAAGGCTTGACGCGACCCCCAGAATACGATTACATACGTGAATACGATTTCAAACAGCGGGTCGACTTGGGCGGCGAGGACTGCGAGAACCTGAGGATCTCTGGGTCGTGGGTTACGACGATATCCCGATGTCGGTGTGGAAGGTCCTCGACCTCACCACGATCCGTCAACCTGTTGACGAGACGGCCGTACTGTCGCTCGAAATGCTTCTGGCACGCATTGAGAACATCGATACGGATTTTGAACACAAACGCATCGCGACCGAACTGGTCGCACGCGGTTCGACGGAATACTTGCCGGCATGAGTTCACCGTGTCGCCTGTAGAAACATAGGAGGACTCATGGAAATTATCGTTCCCATGCAGGTGCGGTTTACGGACGTCGACCGATTCGGTCACATCAACAACGCAGTCTACTTATCCTATATGGAGTTCGCCCGTCTCCGGATCTTTCAGGACGAGTCGCTCGGATATTCGGTGGAAAGCCTCGCGGGAGAGGGTGCCGGAATCGTAGTCGGCTATCAGGAGATCACCTATCGAGCTCCTATCGGGCCGAACGTCCCCAGGGTCGATGTAGCCGCATGGGTGACACGAGTGGGGCGATCGAGCTTCGATATCGCCTACAGCATTCGTGATGGAGAAGTGGAGTGCGCAATCGCTTCTACATCTATCGTGCTCGTCGACATTTCGACCGGAAGCCCCCGCGGACTCCCGTATCGTGCGAAGGAGGTCTTGGAGCATTTCAGCGGGCCAGCTGTCGACGTGCGGGCGGTACGATCCGGTCCGACCCCCGTCCCCGCAGTGGATCCGCGCGGGAATTCCCATCAGGCAGCGCAGCAGAGGCGGACCGCGATATCGCAGTTCTAGAGTCCATCAGGCGCGTAGACGGCTCGCGGGCCAAAATGGCCGCGGATTTCGCTCTGGTTTACCAAGGCGAACGCGGCAATAGCCGAATTTCCGAATATTAGGCGCATCTCAGACCGACTAGCTCAACCTCGGCGCGATCGCCCCTGGGGCATGGAGCTGTCCCAATCAGTAAGGCTGCTTAGTGTCCACAACATTGACTCCCGCCCAAGCCTGGGAAAAACTCCTCGCCGGCAATGCACGCTTCGTAACGGGGAGCTCCGTCCACCCGAATCAGGACGCGGCCCGGCGCAGTTCGTTGATCAACGAACAGCATCCGTTCGCCATCATCTTCGGCTGTTCCGACTCCCGGCTGGCAGCCGAGATCATTTTCGACCTGGGTCTAGGCGATGCTTTTGTGGTCCGCACCGCCGGCCACGTTCTCGGCGATGCCGTCATTGGCTCCCTCGAATATGGCGTGGACATGCTCAACGCGCCGCTGATCGTCATCCTTGGCCATGACAGTTGCGGCGCCGTCACGGCAGCCAAGAACACTGTGGACACCGGCGAAATGCCCCGTGGCAGCCTCCGCGACTTGGTGGAGCGAATCACTCCGGCTGTGCTAGCAGCCAGGCGGTCCGGTGTTGAGGACATCAACGACATGGTGATCGAAAACATGCGTCAGTCATCTGAACGCCTGCTAGACAGCTCACGCGCCATTTCAGAGGCAGTCGAAGCCGGACAGACAGCCGTCGTCTGCGTCACCTACAGGCTTGCCGACGGTCGGGCAGACCTGGTCGTCGGGCACGGCGCACTTTCTGATCCGGTTCTTCGCGACTGACCACTTCATTGGGTTGACGGGTCCCGGGGCACAGGGCTTCGCCGCAGACTCTGGGTCGGGGTCTGTATCCACCGCAACAACCGTGTAACCGACGAAACGGAAGGCGGGGCGCACTGACGGGGGTGTATTGACGAGGCCGTCCTTTGGCGGAGGCGTCCGTCTCTGGTGGCGCCGTTCTACGCGCCGCCAAGTCGGGGAAGTGCGGGCGTGGCAGGGCGGTTTGCTTATGAAATTTCCGCGTGTTCCCGTTCATAAGTCATGCCGTATGGAACTCCGGGACTTACGGTGACGGTGTAAGTATCGTGCCTGTGCCGGATGACGAGTACTCCGTTTCGGCCGCCTGATATAGCCAAGGATCGGACTGCTTCATGGGCAGCGTCCAGTTGTTCCTGAAGCGTATTCCAACCGGTTTCGGCAGTTGCTTTCAGATTGACTTCGTGGATGGGGTGTGTCACAAGTCCCTATTTCTAGGTCAGAGGTGTTGAAGGTCTTTGGCCGGCGGAAACAGGCTGAGGCGTCGCGCTGCGGGACCGGCTTATGCATGGCGATGCTTGAGCCTGTTGGTGCGTCCAACCCAGCGGACAGCCAGACACCGCGTGTCTAAACGTCGTATGGCGCCCCACCACAGTCCGGTTCCGTATGCAGACGAGTGCGTTGAGCGGGCCAAAGCCCGCCCGTTCGCGGAGGAAAAGCACGAGGTCAAGGGCGGCGGCCGTGACCAGCGCCCGCCGGACCGATTGGCTGAACACTGCTCCCACGGTGGCGGCTGGCCACCAGTGCCGGAGCAGCAGATTGCCTTCCTGGCGCACAGCCCAGCCCATGCCGCGGGTTGCCGGCCGGGCGACGATGAAGAGCGTCCCATCGTCGGCGGGCAATCGTGTGCGGAGAGACCAGGCGGTCGTGGCGACGACGGCCGCGGCGACCGGCACCGACCACCATCGACGTTGAAGGACTGCCGCGGCCCCGAGGGCCATGGGAATGGACAGGACCGCCGGGGCGACCTTGTCCCCGTGCCGGGAAGCCAGCAGGGCGCCGCCGGTACCGTAGAGGACTTTGCGGCCAAGCCAGGTCCGCACGTTCGACCGGATGTCATGATGAACTTCGATCGTGGGGTCGTAGCGCACCATGTTTCCTGCCGCGATCAGCCGCCAGACGGGCAGCGGTCAGCGCCTCGACCGCGCCGGATGCCACCGCGGTCGCAATGGTCGTGTCGGTGTCGAGCGGCAGGTGCGGCCCGTGCTGTTCAGTGGAGCCGATGGGGACCAGGACGGTAGCCGCTGCAGGGATGTCGGGCCCGGTGGCCGAGGAAAGTGCCGTCATGGCGATCGGTCAGCAGTTGGTCAGAGCCGGCTCGGGAACGCCCAGGGGCCGGCTCGTAGGCAAGATGGCGGCTAGATCGAGGTCCGGTCGGAGTATGACATAAAGCCTGTGGGCTACTGGGGGAGGTCCGGAGTGACAGCAGAGAAAAGCGGAAAAGCCGCTCACGGTTGATCGTCGGTGTCTGCGGGCATGCACGCGACGTAAACAGCTTCGAGATCATCCTGTGTTACGCGAGTAAGTGTGGTTCCAAGAGCAATGTGCACGCCGCCCGCCCAAATTGTCTTGATGATGCGGAGAAGTGTTCCAAGCTCATCACCTTCAAGACTCTTAACCGGGCGTCCAATGTGTCCTTGGCTCAGGCTCGTGAGCTTCGTGGAGACAGCATCGCGAGTCTTCTTCGTGTGATTACCGTCGGAGAGCAGGTTTGGCATGTCACGTAACTCGACAAGGCCTCAACCTGCGTCTGGTCGACGAGTTCGGGCATGCGCGGGCCACTAAAGCCTTGGGAATGCATTTCGCGGATCCTCGACAGCGATCGCTTGCGCAGAGAGGAGTCTAATACTGCCTTCGTGGCGGAACTGCTTGAGGCCGCGCGCCAACATCGATGTGCCGGCCCTCGACCATTGTAAACCGGAAGGCGCAGGCCGTCGCCGGGAGCAGTCAACGCTTCGGGTGAGGGGATAGATATGAGCGCGTTCGGTGCCGCGCCGCGGATGCACGCCGCCACGCCGAACGCCAGGCATACGAATGCCTGCAAACAGTTGCCAAACAAGCGATTGGCAGATAGCGTACAAGTCACCGCGCAGCCCCCGGTGTGTGCGCATCTCGAATCCGCAAAGGCCCCGAAGGAGAAAAAATGTCGCTCGAGGAAAACTTCCGTGGCCAGGCCTTCGCAGTCACCGGCGCAGGGGGCGCCCTCGGGGCAGCTGTGTGCGCACAGCTTCTCGCTGGCGGAGCAATCGTTTATGCGGTTGATCTATCTGGGGACGCACTTGATGCGTTAGCCGCCCGGCTTGCAGATCATAAGGAGCGCCTGCATCTGCGAATCGCCGACGTCACGGACGAGCAAGACGTGGAGGCTCTCGCCGCCTGGATTCGCGATGCGACCGGAAGTCTCGAAGGGTTCTTCAACAACGCCGGAATACACGGCCCGATCTCAAAGCTCTCCGAGTTAGATATAGCGGCCCTCGACAGAACTCTTCGGGTGAACGTGATCGGAGTTGCGCTGGGTTTAAAGCACATTCTGCCGATCATGTCGAAAGGCGGCTCTGTGGTTAATACCGGCAGCACCGCTTCACTCGTTGGCGCATTCGGGATGGGCGCTTATGTCGCCTCGAAGCATGCGGTGCTGGGCCTGACAAAAACAGCAGCACTCGAAGCACGGGCAAGTGGCGTGCGCGTGAACTGCGTGTGCCCCGGCGGCATCGACAGCCCGATGATGGCAGACATTGATCGCGAACGCAGTGCGCGATTCGGCGAGAGTGCCCTGGGACCAAAAAGAGTGTATGCGAGCCTCGATGAGGTTGCTGAGCTCGTGATTGAGTTGCTGCGTCCCGGCAGCTCGATGATCACCGGGCAGGCGGTGACCTTCTAATGAAGTCACCCCGTGAAGCGGCTTCAGATTCTCAAGAATTCGCAGGGCGCGTCGCTCTTATCACCGGAGCCGGGTCGGGGATCGGGATGGCCTGCGCGGCTCATTTCGCAGCACGCGGCGCCGATGTAATCGTTTCTGACCTCGACGCCGAGTCGGCAGAAAAGGTGACGTCGACGATAGGTGGAAGCGCACTCGCTGTCGCGGGAGACGTTTCCGACCCTGACGCTTGCGAACGGGTCGTCGACGCTGCCCTCCATCGCTTCGGTCGTCTTGACATCGCTGTGAATAGTGCCGGTGTGGGGATCGCAGCACCGTCAGCTGTCGGAGACGTGCCGTTTTCGGAATGGAAGCGGATCATCGATGTAAACCTCACGGGAACCTTCAACAGCATGCAGTCCGAGATCAGGGCGATGCGCGCGGGTGACGGGGGAGCCATTGTAAACATCGCGTCAATAATGGCGGCGGTTGGTGTGGAGCGCTCTGCTCCGTATGTCGCCTCCAAGCACGGTGTCGTGGGACTGACCAAGAGTGCTGCGCTTGAGTATGCGTCCGAGGGTATCCGTATCAATGCGGTCGGGCCCGGCCACGTCGATACGCCGATGTTTCGTCGACGCGACGAAGAAGCCCGCGCCAACATCTCTCGCCGATATCCGATCGGCCGCGTAGCGATGCCAGAAGAAGTCGCCGAGTTCGCTGCCTTCCTCGCCAGTGACAGGTCGGCGTTCGCGACGGGTGGGTACTTCCCACTCGACGGCGGTTACCTCGCTCAATGAAAACGAAACCTTCACCCGCAGAAATAACGATGATTAACGAAAGGCAGTCCCAATGTTGACCAGCAATGATCAAATTGTCGAAGACGAAGAGGCCCTGGAAGAAGCCTTCCGCAACTTTGTGGCATCGACGCCACCAGCCGACTCACCGCTTAGCGCCTACCGAGAGGGGCTCGAGGCGCTGTGTGCCTCTTTCCCGGTACTCTCAGATGCTGAGATCGAGCGGATCGACGCAAACGGTGTCTCGGCCCTGCGGGTGCAAGCTCCGGGAGTGGATACATCTCGAGTGATTATCCATCTCCACAGCGGGGGCTACTTCATGGGCTCCGCTCAGGGATACCGGGAGTTCGCCTACCGCCTATCGGCTGCGACGAATGCTGCGGTGATCGTGCCCGACTACCGACTTGCTCCTGAAAACCCGTTCCCTGCCGCGTTGGAAGACACGGTGTCGGTCTATGAGTGGGCGCGCGGGCACTGGCCCCCGGCTTCCATTGCAATTGCCGGTGATTCAGCCGGCGGTGGGCTCGCCATGGCGACTCTCATGAAATTGCGCGACGACGGTGTTCCGCTCCCGGCTGCCGGTGTAACGATCTCTGCCGCGCTCGATCTTCAAACCCAAGCAGAATCATTGACCACCAATGCGGACACCGACCCCATCATCAAGGGCTCGGAGATTGGGGGACTCGCCAGTCTGTACGCAGGCGATACAGACCCTGCACACCCGTACTGTTCCCCAATCAACGGGGATAAGAAGGGATTGCCGCCTCTGCTCATCATGGTCAGCGACGCCGAAGTCCTCCGCGACGACTCGGTCCGGCTTGCGCGTGAGGTCCAGGAAGCCGGTGGCGAAGCGACGCTTTCCACTCCAGCAGGCATGATCCACATCTGGACCTTGTTCCCGAAACTGCGCAACGCAGCAGCCAGCTTGGAGATGGTCGGGGAATTCCTGAATCGCGCCTGGGAAGGTCAGCCGCGCCCGTAAGCGAGAACGGCGAGACAGTAGTTGCCGACACGGTACTGGAGGAACACTCCCGCCTTCGCAGGGTTCTTCACAAAGCCCGCGAGGTAGCTAGTGCATTGCGTAGACCGTGACCCGCGGTCGTAGTTGAGAGCTCAAAGACGAGCTTAAATTGAAAGGATGGCTATGGAAGCCACGAAAACACTGAAAGATCATCTGGGATTCGACCCGGAAGAACTGAGCCGCAAGTATGAGGCGGAACGCGACCGCCGACTTCGTGCTGACAACACGCGTCAATACGTCGACGTGTATGACAAGTTCACGGACCTCGCAGTTGATCCCTACGTTGAACCGGGATTCGAACGTGAGGCCATCGACCAGGAGGTTGATGTCTTGGTACTCGGCGGGGGACTGGCGGGCCTAGTGGCCGGTGTGTCGCTCGTCGAGAGTGGCACCGAAGACTTCCTGATTGTCGAGGAGGCGGGCGACTTCGGCGGAGCATGGTATTGGAACCGCTACCCCGGTATCCGTTGTGACGTGGAGTCGTACATCTACATGCCCCTCCTTGAGGAGGTCGAAACCGTGCCGAGCGAGAAGTACGCGCCCGGACACGAGATCTTGGCGCACTGCTCGGCGATCGGGAAGAAATACGATCTTTATAGTCGAGCCCTGTTCCAAACGTCCGTGAAGGTCGCCAGCTGGGACGAGGAGAGCTCCAGATGGATTGTCTCGACGTCGCGTGGTGACACCCTACGTGCGAAGCACCTGTTGGCAAGCAATGGACCGCTCCACCGACCAAAGTTTCCGAACATCCCGGGGCTATCGGATTTCGAGGGCGCAGTATTCCACACGAGTCGCTGGGACTACTCGTTCACCGGAGGCGACTCGACGGGCGGTCTCACGGGTCTTGCCGGTAAGCGCGTTGCTCTAGTCGGTACAGGTGCTACATCGATCCAGGTGCTGCCGCATTTGGCTGAGGCAGCGGAGCACGTGTATGTCGTTCAGCGGACGCCTTCGGTGATTAGCTCTCGTGACAACCACAAGACCGATAGAGAATGGTTTGAGAGCCAGCCGCCCGGATGGCAGCCGGAGCGACAGACCAACTTCTTCCTGGCGATGGCTGGCGTCCAGCAGCCGGTAAACCTTGTCAACGATTCTTGGACCGACTTGGCCAAGGTCTTCACGGGTAGTATCCCCGAGATCGCGGCTCTACCTGAGTCGGAACTGCAGAAGCTGAGTCCTCTCGAGGTCGTGCTGCTTGCCGACATGATCACGATGGAGCGCATACGCGCCGACGTCGAGAGCATCGTTGACGACCCGGACACCGCGGAGAGGCTCAAGCCCTGGTTCAACATCTTCTGTAAGCGGCCAGGGTTCAGCGACGAGTACCTCCAGTCGTTCAATCGACCCAACGTCACGCTCGTAGACACAAACGGTCGAGGACTCTCGTCCGTCACGAAGAACTCGATCGTGTTCGATAGCGACGAGTACGAGGTGGACGCCGTCATCTTCGCTACGGGCTTCGAAGCGAATGCAGAGGTGCAGAACAGTGGACGATTCGGGCTGATCGGGCGAGACGGAGTATCTCTTGGAGAAAAGTGGGCCAACGGCCGCCGGACGGTGCATGGAACCAAGGTGAGTGGGTTCCCGAACTTCCAGATACTCGGTGCGTTCCAACAGGCGGCGATCACGTACAACTACCCACACGTCATGACGATGCAGTGCCGACACGCAGCGGATGTGATAGCTCACTGCTTGCGCGCGGGTATCAACCTCGACGTGACTCTTGAGCAGGAATCCGAGTGGCGAGCTGAAATGGACCGTGTTGCACTCGGTGCAAGCCCCTACTTCGCGGAATGCACCCCTTCGTACCTGAACAATGAAGGCGATACCACCCGCGATCCGATTTGGGATACGGGATACGCTGCCGGTGCGTTGGAGTACGCGACCAAGCTCGAGCAATGGGTCGACGAATTCGCGCGTACGAAGGTTCCAAGCAAGGCGTGAGCCACGACGGGCATACCTCCCGCGTTAGTCCCGAGGGGTTGACGCAGGAGTGCCCTGAGGTTCGTTGAGAATGGGCGTCCCGTTAGGGGCGCCCATTTTCGTTTCGACGGTATACCTCTTCGATTTGTTCTTGAGTTGGAAAACACTCCTGAGGAAGGAAGAATTGTGGCAATCAACTTTGACGGGCAAGTCGTCATTATTACGGGCGCGGGAGCGGGCATCGGCCGGGCACACGCGCTCGAGCTGAGCGCACGCGGGGCAGCGGTGGTTGTCAACGATGTGGATCCCGATCGCGCGACCGAGGTCGTTGAGGAGATCCGATCAACTGGACAAGATGCAACAGCGTCCTTCGCTGACGTCACAACGCCTGAAGGTGGCGCGTCACTGACAGAACTCGCGCTTGATCGGTTTGGAACGGTCGACGCTGTAATTAACAACGCTGGGTATCTCCGTAACGGATACTTCGATGAACTTTCCCCCGCGGCAATTCGCGCCGTCATCGCCGTGCACGTAGAAGCGCCGTTCTATGTAACGCAGCCCGCATGGACAGTAATGAAGGCCAAGGGGTATGGCCGAGTTATTTTGACCGGCTCGGCGAGCGGGATGTATGGCCACCAAGGGTTGTCGAACTACGCAGCCGGCAAAGGGGCGATGCTGGGTCTCTGCAAGTCACTTGCGTACGAAGGCCAGGAGCACGGCATCAAAGTGAATGCCCTGATGCCCGTCGCGACCACGACGATCGGCGAGGGCAATCCGATTCCGGACTTCGCGGAGCATCAAGAACGCTTCGTTCCGAAGGAATTCACCCCCGAGATGCGAAATCACCGGTCCCGCCCTGCTTCGGCGGCGAAGATGGCGGCGATACTCGCCAGTAGGGACTGTCCGGTTACCGGTCAGCTTTACTCGATCTCTTTTTCTCGGTTTTCCAACGTCTATATCGGATCGACCCCGGGGTGGCTTGATGCAGATCCAGCCACCTCCACAGCGGAGGACTTGTTGTCTCGCTGGGCCGAGGTTAGTGACCGTGAGGGCGCCCTAGAGTTCAGCAACCTCTATGAGGAGTCCGCGTACTCAATGCGGCGGGTACTCGAGGAGGCGGCAATACCACGCACTGATCGCTAGATCAAGCGGCTCGCACCGGGATTTCGACCCTGAGTAGGCGGGAGCGGTTTCGGGCAGGTCACCGTAGTCTCCGGCCTGCCCGTCGCCCATGGAGATTCGGCGTATATTGGTAGTCTACCAACCATCCGGCAGATTAGACGGGTGAATTGGATGTTTTGAAGCCTCCTTTTGTTCCTCTGGTGCCGATGGACACTCGCTATTGGGTGGCAGAGAAATCTTCGATCATTGACCGGTGGGTTGATTGGACAACGTCATGAGTAATGTTCTTCCGACGAAGTACTGCATTGTCGGTGCGGGACCGAATGGTCTTACCGCGGCGCGGGCTCTGCTGAGGCGTGGGGTTGATTTCGATGTGGTGGAGCGCGATCCCGGTATTGGGGGGTTGTGGAATATTGACCATCCCACCAGTCCGGTCTATTCGTCCTGTAACTTCATCTCGGATCGGGACCATAGTGGGTTTATTGGGTATCCGATGCCGTCCCATCTTCCTGACTTTCCTCGCTGGGATCAGGTTCGCGATTACATCAAGGACTTCGCGGATGCGTTCGGGTTGACGCGCTACGTGGAGTGCAACCGTGAGGTGTGGAAGCGTCGCCGGTCACGATAGAGGGACGCACGTGCTGGGAGGTCACCTTCCGGGATGGAGAGAAGCGTCTGTATCGCGGGGTTGTGTGGGCTTGCGGGTTGCAGCAGTCGGCTTTCATTCCCGAGTTGCGGGGGCGGGAGAACTTCACCGGCGAGGTGATTCACAGTTCGCAGTACAAGCATCCGCGGGAATTCATTGACAAGCGAGTGATGGTGGTCGGTGCCGGCAACAGCGGAGCCGACATCGTCAGTGACGCGGCGGCTGTTGCCGACGTTGCGATGCTCTCCACGCGACGTGCCAATCGCTACATCCCAAAGAACGTCTTAGGGCTTTCTACCCAGGCGATCGTCGACGGGACTTCGAAGTTGCCGCCGGGGCGTTGAGCTGCCGGCCACGCCGGAAGAGCGATTGCAGTGGATTGTCGACACCGCACCATACGGTCGGGTCGGTTTGGAAGCGCCGGACTATCCCATCAACGGCTTGCAAGGAACGATGAATGACACCGCGCTCCAACACATGCTCCACGGACATCTCGAGGTCAAGCCGGACATCGACCATCTTGACGGTGATCAGGTGATTTTCGTTGACGGGTCCAGCGAGAAGGTGGATCTCATCGTGCTGGCGACCGGCTTCAAAACGGTCATCCCGTGGTTGCGCCGCGAGTATGTGGAATGGCACAACGAGGCACCGATCTTCCATCTTGGCTCGATGTCACTGAACGTCGAAGGGCTCTACGCCTGCGGCAGTGTGCACGTTGGCGGGCCCACCTACCCAACCTGGGATCGCCTCTTTCAGGTCGCTGCCGCGGAAATCAGCCACGAAGTCAACGGCTCGACCTCGTCGACGTTCACGCGCATCCGGGATGAATTCCGGCCCGACTTGCGAGCCGGAATCTCGCTCGTGGAGACCCGCCGCAATGACGGCCAATTCAGCTACAAAGCCCTCTATGCGGCCTGCGAAACCCTACGGGATGAATACGGCATAGACATGCCCGACGAAAACGACGACACCTTCTACGCATCCCTTCTCAACGGCGAAGACACAACAAGCACCCCTACTAGCCCAAGCCGAGGTGCCACTTTGAGCATGCCCGGATACGCGAGAACCCAAGCGCAGGAAGACCGCACATGGCTCAGACCAAAAATTTGGTGAGAGCGCGGGACGGCTGGACGCCGCTCCTCCTGTTGCTCCCCGCCCTTGCGTTGGTGTCGCTCGCCATTGTGTTACCGCTTCTCAGTAGTTTCTTTGCGGCGTTCACGCTCGAGGAGCAGGGAACCGGTGCGTTTGAGTGTGTCAGCGGCCATGAAAAACTGCCCGTAGATGGCCACGAAAGTGCCCGCTGGCGGCCAGTAAAACTGTCCATTCGCGGCCATGTAATCTGCCCACTT